>JAPOWL010000157.1 GCA_026707615.1 Acidobacteriota bacterium
GCGAGTCCCCTTCGACCTCCCGGCGGGGACGCTCAACCGCGCCACGGTCGGCCTCTTCAACGCGGCTCTCTACCGCGCGCACGGCCGCTCCGGGCACGGCCGCTCCGCATACCGCCGCGTGCAGTCACCCTACCGTTTCTTCCACCCGCTCGACCGCTTGGGGGACTGGTACCGCCTCTACGGGCGCCCGGGGCTGACGCAGCACCAGTGCGTCCTCCCGCAGGAACGCGGGCCCGCGGCGGTCCGCGGGTTGCTGGAGCTCCTCGCCCGCCGCCGCGCGTGCGTGCCGCTCTGCGTCATCAAGAACTGCGGCGACGAGGGCGCCGGAACGCTCTCGTTCCCCATGCGGGGGACGTCGGTGGCCGTCGATCTCCCGGTTGACGACCGGACGCAGGGCCTCGTCGATGCGCTCAACGAGTGCGTGATCGAGCTCGGCGGGCGCATCTACCTGGCCAAGGACGCCTTCACGCGGGCCGAGCACTTCCGGGCCATGGAGCCGCGCCTCGCGCGCTGGGCGGCCGTGCGCCGCCGCTGGGACCCGGAGCTGCGGCTCCGCAGCGCACAGTCGGTGCGACTGCTCGGGGACCCGGCGTGACGGGGGATCGGCCGTGAACGCCGTCCTGCGACTTCGCCGCCTTGCGCGGCTCATCCTTCGGGACGCAGTGATGGGGGACCGGCCGTGAACGCCGTCCTGCTCGGCGCCACGCGGGGCATGGGGCGGGCCGTGGCGCGGCGGCTGGTCGAGCGGGGCGATACGGTGTGCCTCCTGGGCCGCGACCCGACGGATCTCGAGCGGTCCGCCCGCGATCTCCAGGTGCGCGGTGCGTTGCCCGTCCCGCCGCCCGTGTTCCCGTGCGACCTCGCCCGCCCGGAGACGTTCGGGCCGGCCCTCGACGCGGCGGCCGCCAGCCTGGGCCGGCTCGACGCGATCATCGTCACGGCGGCCGACTTCGCGCCGCAGACGGAGCTCGAAGCCGACCCCGAGCGCGCCCGCTCGCTCGCCGCCATCGACTTCGCCAACACCGTCGGCTTCTGTGAGCACGCGAGGCGGCGCCTGCTCGCAGCGGGCGGCGGGACGCTGTGTGTCTTCTCCTCCGTCGCCGGCGACCGCGCCCGCTCGCCCGTCGTCATCTACGGCGCTGCCAAGGCGGGGCTGTCCGCCTACCTGGAAGGGCTCGACCACCGCTACCACCAGCATGGCCTGCGGACGGTCTGCGTCAAGCCGGGCTTCGTGCGCACCGGCATGACGGCCGGCCTCGATCCGCCGCCGTTCGCCGGCGACCCCGAGCGCGTCGCCCGCCGCGTCGTCCGCGCCATCGACCGCGGCCGCCCCGTGGTCTACGCGCCGCCCGTCTGGCGCTGGGTCATGCTCGTCGTCCGCAACCTCCCCCGCGCCGTCCTGCGGCGGGTCGAGTTCTGACGGGGCGCGGGACCAGGCAGGGTCGGGCGTTGCCGCGTGATGCGTAGACGATGCATACTCATGCATATGAGAACGACGCTCAACATCGACGATGCCTTGCTGCAGGAAGCCGCGCGGCTGACCGGGGTCAGTGAGAAGACGGCCCTGGTTCGCAGGGGTCTCGAAGCCCTCATTGCGCTCGAGAGTGCCCGACGCCTGGCGCTCCTCGGCGGCAGCGAGCCCGAGCTCCGGCCGGTCCGCAGGCGGCGCCCCCGGTTGGACAGTCGATGACTCTCGTCGACACGTCGGTGTGGGTGGATCATCTGAGGCGCGGTCACGCGCAACTCGGCGCGCTGCTCGAACGGGGCCACGTGCTCTGCCATCCCTTCGTCGTGGGAGAGCTTGCGTGCGGCCAGCTCTCGGAGCGCGGTCGCATCCTGCGGATGCTCGGCATGCTCCCCGCGGCCCCGGTTGCCGACCACGGCGAAGTCCTGCGGCTCGTTCACGCGCGGCGGCTCCACGGACGAGGCCTCGGCTGGATCGACGTTCACCTGCTCGCCTCCGCGCTCCTGGCGAAGTGCGCGCTGTGGACACTCGACAAGCGACTCGGCGAAGCCGCGAGACAGGCCGGCCTCAGATGAAGCCCGCCGCCCAGAGGACGTAGACGGCGGCCATGGCGGCCACGCCGTTCACGAACGTCACCCCGCCGAAGGAGACGAGCGCCGCCTTGAGCGACATCCGCGAGAGCGACGTGCAGACCCAGAAGTAGCTGGAGTTCACGTACTTGATGATCATCGACCCGGCCGCGCCGGCCAGCATCGTGGCCTCGGGGCTGAGGCCGAGGGTGTCCATCATCGGTGCGGAAACGGAGGCGGCGGTGATGACGCCCACCGTCGTCGAGCCGGTGATCATGTTGCCGGCCACGCCGAGCACGAACGGCAGGAAGATGGGCGGCAGGCCGGTGGCGGCGACCGCGTCGGCGATGGCCTCGACGGCCGGCGTCTCGCGCAGGATGCGGCTGAGCGCGCCGCCGAGGCCGGTGACCATGATGATCATTGCGGACGCGCGGAGCGCTTCCTCGATCCACTTGCCGGTGCGGGCCTCGGCCTGGCCCGCGGTGGTGTTCCGGTAGGCGAGCAGGATGCCGATGCCGAGGGCCACGACCGGCCAGCCGAGATAGAGCATCGCCCGATTGACGATGTGCTCCTCCGGCAGCGTCAGCGCCGTCACGCTCTGGCCCGCGATGAGGAGCAGCGGGACGAGGATGGGCGCGTAGGCCCGCCACGTCGACGGCAGCTCCGCCTCGCGCCCCTGTTCGATGAACGACTGCCCGACGAACTCGCGCGACGGGGGGGAGTCGATGCGCGGCCCGACCACGCGGGCGTAGGCCCAACCGGCCAGCGACGCGAAGAGCGTGACGATGCCGCCAAAGAGGATGATGCGGCCGACGTCGGCGCCGACGAGCGCGGCGGCGGCGAGGGGGCCGGGCGTCGGCGGCACCATGGCGTGCGTGAGCTGCATCGCGCCGACGAGCCCGGTCGCCATGACGCTCATGTTCAGCCCCGCGTTGATGGCGGCCGAATGGACCAGCGGGTTGAGGATGAGATAGCCGACGTCGGAGAAGATCGCCAGGCCGATGACGAAGCCGCTCAGCGTCAGCGCCAGGGGCATCCGCGCCTCGCCCACCCAGCGGATCATCGAGGCCGTGATCCGCTCGATGCCGCCCGTGTGCTTCAGGGCCTCCGCCAGGACCGAGCCGAGCACGATCACCACCGCGATGCTCTGAATCGTGCCCCCGAAGCCCTCCTCGAAGGCGTCGATGAACGCCTGCCGGTCGAGTCCCGGGACGAGGGCCAGCAGGACGATCGGCACCAGCAGCGCGAGGAACACGTGCCACTTGAAGCGGGTTATCAGCAGGAAGAGCAACGCGACGACGGCGACGAGGCCCGCGATGGCGACGAAGGCGCTCTCGGTAATCATGTGGATCTGTCCCCCCGCGGGCACCGCGCGCGCCGCCCAACCCGTCGCAGGCTCCGTGTTCGGCCCCAGCCCCCACCGCGCCAGGCGGCGCAAGCTCCCAGGTGCCCGCCGACGGGCGGCAGGTGGCCGCGCATGCTACTCTGACCGGGATTATCGTACGCGTTTGCCCGGTTGCGCGATGCCGTCGGCAACCGATTCGACATCGGTTCGGCCCGTTTCGCGCATCCGGCAGCGAAGATTCCGGCGCCCGCGACTGGCGGGCGCCGCCGTGCCGCCGATAGGACGGGCGTGGCCGGCTGCAAACCGGGAGGGGCGGATTGGACGGCATCGTAAACGACGCCGGTGGACGTGGGAGTGCGGGGGCCGCACCGGGCCGGCCTCGCGTGATCGGTCTGGCGGTCGCCGCGTCGGCGCTCGCGGTGGGGCTTGCCTGCGTACCGCCGGCGGGGCAGGCGACGGCAGTGGTACAGGCGCCGGACCCGGCGTCGCCGGCGGGCGAGGCCCTGACCGGCCGGCCGCTTCAGGAGACGCAGGCGCCGCTCCAGCCGGGGCTGGCGTTGCCGGAGGGGCCGCCGCCGAGCGAAGAGGCGGAGCCGCCGCCCGCGACGGAGCTGTACGAGGCGCCGGTCGCGCCGGCCGAGGAATCGGGTTCCCCGCCGGCAGGTGAGCGGATGGCGGCGGAGCCGTCCCTTGCGTCCGGCACCGCGCAGGATTTCGGGCGTGCGCGCCTGGGCGCAGACGTGGAGGCGTTGCGCGAGTTCCGCCCGTCCTATCCCTTCTGGCGTCACATCTTCACGATCCCGGACGGGCGCATCGCGTTCGGCAGCCGCAAGGACGGCCGCCTGCTGGCCTCGTTCCCCACGCGAGGGAACTGGCAGCGCGACGGCGACTGGGAGGACGCGGCGCTCGCGGCCACGCTCGACGGGCACCGGCTGCCGCGCGGCCTGAGCCGGCGGCGGGACGCGGTGGCGGATCTGCTCGAGCGGCGCGTCGGGCCGGTTCTCGACAACGCGACACGCGGGCGGTTCGTCGCCCCGCACGCGCGGCGCTACGGGCGGTTCCTCCGCGAGTGGGGCGCCATCTACGAGCGGTTCGGCGTCCCGCCGGAGATCGGTCTCGCCCAGGCCATGCTGGAGTCGGGACTGAACGGGCGGGCGCGGTCCCCGGTGCGGGCCCTCGGCTTCTGCCAGTGGCTGCCGCGCAACTGGAATCGCCTCAAGCGCCTGTCCCCCTACGTCATCGAGGGCTACAACCAGACGACGCAGGCGCCCTTCTGTGCGGCGTACCTGACGGCGCTCGCCACGATGTACGGCAGCTACATTCCGGCCCTGTCGGAGCACCACGCGGGCGGCACCAACGTCGGCCGGGTGGTCATCAACGGCGAGCGCCTGGGCGGCATGGACCAGCGCGAGCAGTACCTGATGGGGTCGGACTTCGCGCGCGACCTGCGGCAGGTCTCGATCCGCCGCTACCGGGAGCTGTTCCGCACTTACGGCCCGAGGTCGGCGCTCTACGCGGAGATGGTCTTCGGCAACGGAGTCACGATCGCCGACATGATGGAGGAGACGCCGCAGGCGCGCATCTTCGCGATGCGGGCGCCGCGCGCGCTGCCGCTCTCCGAGGTCATGGCGAAGTCCGGGCTGTCGCGCGACGACGTCCGCCGCTACAACCCGGCCCTCGTGCGGCGCGTGCCCGCCCGCGCCGCCGTCTACCTGCCGGAGTACGTGCCGGAGTTCGGCCCGGACGTCTCGTTCTGGCACCGTCCGGCGCCTCCGGGCTACGCGGCCGTGCTCCACGAGTTCGTGCGCCTGGACGTGCCGGTGGAGCGCTGGTACGAGCCGGGCTTCGAGCGGACCATCCAGGACTTCCGGGCACGCTTCGAGGCCACGAGCTCAGAGGAGGGCACGATCCTGGCGAGCGTGCTCGGCTACCTGCTGCAGGACCTGCGGACGAGCCGCCGCGCCGCCATCCTGAACGAGTTCCGCGACAGCGACCGCATCCGCCGGCTGTTCGACCGCGGTCGGCGCGAGCTGGTGGCGGGCTCCTGAAGGACTGGGTGGGCGCCGAGCGGGGCCGCAGGCGCCAAGCGGAGGCCGCAGCGCGACCTTGCGGTCGCGGCGACGAATGATGGCTAGCGCCGCCAACCCGTCGCAGGCTCCGGGTCGGCCCCAGCCCCCACCGTCCCAGGAGCTTGCGCCGCGGCACGCACTCCGTTGGCGTTCTGCGGCGCAGGCTCCTAGGATTGGGTTGGGGCCTCGAGCGGCGGCTGCTGCCGCTGCAGGAAGGCGCGGTCGATCAGGAAGTTGCGCGTGAACCAGGGGTTGGCCAGCAGCCACCCCGCGGCGGCGCCGCGCACGCCGGCAGGCAGCCGATCGTGCAGGGGCCGGCCGCGCACGGGCCCGCCGAAACGCTCCGTGAGCCACCTGGCGTATGGCTCGAGACGCGCCCGATCGTAGCGGCCGTCGGCCGCGAGCAGGGTGTCCGCGGCCATCAGCCCCGACTCGACCGCGGGCCGTATCCCCTCCCCGCTCGCCGGGTAGGCGAGCCCGGCCGCGTCGCCGACGAGCAGCAGCCCGTCGCCCACCGGCTCGCGCGGTGAGGAACCGCGGAGCAGGTAGGCGTGCCCCGGCCAGCGCGCCGCCACATCGCGCGGGATCTTCCCCGATGCCTGCAGCCAGTCGAAGAAGGCGCGCACGTGCGAGCGCAGCCCGCTGGAGTCCTGGCGGCCGAAGCCGACGTTCAGATAGTCGCCCTTGCGGAAGCACCAGCCATAGCCGCGCAGGTCGGGGCAGAAGAAGAGCTCCGGCGTGTCTCCCGCGATCCGGCAGGCGGCGCCGTTCAGCCGGGGCTCGATCTCCTGTGCGGCGACGATCGGCTCGGCGCGCGGTGCGCGGTTCAGGGTGCGGGCCACCGGGCAGAAGTGGCCGCCGGCTCCGATCAGAACCGGAGCCGCGAGGCGGTCGTTGGCGACCCACGCGTCGCCGCGCCGCTCCAGCGTTGCCAGCGGTTCCCCGACCTCGAGCCGCGCCCCGGAGCGTTCCAGCAGGTAGTGGTCGAACTCGCAGCGGCGGATGCCGTAGCTCACCGGTTCCCCGAAGCGCGTCTCTACCTCGCGACCGGGGCCGCGCGGGCCGAGGCGGCTGGTCCGGAACCCGGTGATCGGCTGCAGGGTGCGTCCCTCGGCATAGTCGGCGGGATCGATCTCCAGAACGTCGAGGACGGGGGGCGTGATCCAGCCGGCGCACAGCTTGTCGCGCGGGAAGCGGGCCTTGTCGAGCACGACGACGTCGAGGCCGGCGCGCCGCAGGCGCCAGGCACAGCTCGAGCCGGCCGGACCGCCCCCGACGACCAGCACGTCGCAGCGCTCCATCACGCCGGCCCTGTCGCGGCGCCGTTGCGATACAGGGCATCGCGCGTCCAGGCGAGGTCGTTGTCCCCGCCCCGGCGGAAAACGATCTGGAAGAGCTGCATCCAGCCGGTCCGGAACGCGGCCTGCGAGCCGGCCAGGTAGAGCCGCCACGTGCGGTACAGCTCGGGGTCGGTCATGCGGGTCACCTGATCCTCGGCCGCCTCCAGGCGCGCCAGCCAGTCGCCGCAGGTCCGCGCGTAGTGCAGCCGCAGGTTCTCGACGTCCACGATCGACAGGTCCTGCGGTTCCAGGATCGCCTCCGCGACCTCGGAAACCGTGGGCGGGTAGGCGCCCGGAAAGACGCGCTTGCGGATCCACGGGTTGAGCGCCGCCGGTCGATCGCGGCCGATGAAGTGCAGGAGCCCGCGACCGCCGTCCGGTGGCAGGCTGCGGTCGATCACCTCGCCGAGCGCCTCGTAATGGGCGGGCCCGACGTGCTCGAGCATTCCCACCGACACGAACGCGTCGAAGCGTCCGCTGACGTTGCGGTAGTCGTCCTGCACGAACTCCACGCGATCGTCCAGCGACTCCTTCCGGGCCCATTCGCGGGCGTACGCCACCTGCTCGCGCGAGAGGTTGAACGAGCGGACGCTGACGCCGTAGTGCCGCGCCATGTGCAGGGCCAATGCGCCCCAGCCGGAACCCGCCTCGACCACCCGCTCGCCCGCCCGCAGGCGCAGCTTGCGGCAGACCAGGTCGAGCTTGGCCTCCTGGGCCTCGTCGAGGCTCATCTCGGGCGTGGCGTAGTACGCGCAGGTGTAGACCATGCGGCGGTCGAGCCACAGCCGATAGAAGTCGTTGCCGAGGTCGTAGTGGTGGCCGACGTTGGCGGCGGACCGCCCCCGGCTGTTGGACCGCATCCACAGCCGGCGCCGGCGCTTCGTGGCGGTCCACACCGCCCGGTTGACGCGGAAGACCGCCTCCACCGCGCCCACCAGATCGCCCTCCACCGTGATGTCGCCGTCCCGGAACCCGTCGCCGAGCCCGACGTCCTGGTGCCGAACGATGCGCCAGAGCGAGCGGCGATCGCCCACGCGGACGGTCGCCACCGGGGCCGACGGGACGCTGTAGAACGTCGTGCCGTCCCACAGGGCGATCCGCACGGGGGCGTCGCGCATTCTGGCTTGGATCTTGCTCAAGACGTAACGGTCGGCGGACGAGACCGGGTGCGCGCGGCTCTCGCCGCGGACCTCGGTCGCGACGCCGGCCGACGGCCGTGCATCGGAAGCCGGGGAGTGGTCGGTCATGCCTCGTCAGTCTGCCACAGGTGGCGGCCGGGTGACGCTTCGCCGCCGGGGACCGGCCGGCCCCGCGCCGCCGGGTGCTACGATCGGTGGATCCGGCGGGCGGGGCGCCGGCGCGTTCACGGAAGAGAGTCTCCGATGGCAGTCTATCGCGACGAGCGCGGGGTGGAGTACGAATCGGTCCCGCTCCCGACGCACGAGGTGACCGACGCGGTCCCGCTCGACGCGCGGATCCGGTCGAGGCGCGCCGCCCCGAAGCCCGTTCCGTTCTACCCCGGCACGGACGGCGCCGAGCTCGCCCGGCAGCCGCGGAGCCACCGCCGGCAGTGGACGGATGCCCAGTGGCTCGCCTACCGCGAGCAGCTCCAGCTCGAATCGGAGATGGCGCAGGACGACGCACCGGTGGCGGCGGTCGTGCTCATCAAGGAATGACCACTATAGTTGTCGGTTGGAGCTAAGGAGGCTTGCAATGAGAAATGGCTGGCCGGTGGCGGCGGTGGTGGCGGTCGCGTTGCTCGCATCGACGGCGGCGCCGGTCGCCGCGCAGGGCGAGGCGCCGCGGACAGCCTGGGGCGCGCCCGATCTGCAGGGTGTCTGGGACTTCCGCACGATCACGCCGCTCCAGCGGCCGGAGGGCCTCGGCAACCAGGAGTTCCTGACCGAGGAGGAGGCGGCGAACCTCGAGCAGGAGGCGGTGGATCGCGACGTTCGGCTCTGGGAGGCGGAGGCGCGCCGAACGGAGGCGGGCGGCCGGGTCGGCGCCTACAACAACTTCTGGATGGACCGCGGCACCAACGTCGTGGGCACCCGCCGCACGTCTCTCATCGTGGATCCGCCGAACGGACGGATGCCTCCGCTGACGGAGGAGGGCCAGCGGCGCGCGGACGAGCGGCGCGCGTACCGGGCGGAGCACCCGGCCGACTCGTGGCTCGACCGCAGCTCCTACGACCGCTGCATCCTCGGCTTCAACCAGGGACCGCCGATGACTCCGGGCGGCTACAACCAGAACATGCAACTGTTCCAGACCGAGGACCACGTGGTGGTGGTCAACGAGATGGTCCACGACTGGCGCATCTTTCCGCTGGACGGGGCGCCGCGGCCGGGCATCGACTCCTGGACCGGCGAGTCGCGCGCGCACTGGGAGGGCGACACCCTCGTGGTGGAGACGATCGACTTCAGCGCCAAGCACAACTGGCGAGGCACGACGCCGGACCGGCACCTGATCGAGAAGTTCACGCGCGTCGACGCGGAGACCCTGCTCTACGAGTTCACGGTGACCGATCCCGGCACGTGGACCGCATCCTGGACCGCCCAGGTGCCGATGCGCCGCAACGACCTGCCGCTGTACGAGTACGCCTGCCACGAGGGGAACTACTCGCTGGAGGGGATCCTGGCCGGCACGCGCGCCGACGAGCGCAAGGCCGCGGCGGCCGCGAAGTAGAGGCTCGCGCCCGGCCGGCGGCGCACGTCTGCCGGCACTGCCGTCGAGGAGACCACGCGGGAGGGGCGACGAGCGCCCTTCCCGCCCGGATCCTTGAAGAGCCTCAGTTGCAATGTGGATTTTCAAGGATTATGGTGATGCGTGGTCGTCGCTCGCCCCGCCCCCGCCGCGCGGGTCCGTGAGTCGTTCGCCGTCCATCCGGTCGTCGCCCTGACCGGACCCCGGCAGTGCGGCAAGACGACCCTGGCGCGCTCGCTCGCCGCAGACTTCCCCGGCAGCACGTACTTCGACCTCGAAGCCGCCGTCGACCGCCGCCGCCTCGGGTTCGAGTGCAAGCGCAGCGACGCTCCGGGCGTTACCCGGTCGATGCGGGTGGCGTGCGGCGACCTGGGTCTCGAGCGCCTCTGGATCGTCTATCCGGGGGACGAGTCGTATCCGCTCGACGACCGCATCTCGGTGCTGCCGGTCGCCGACATCCCCGGCGTCGCGGCGATGCTCGGGCGCTGACCGGCCGGAGACGGCAAGGCGCGGACCGGCGACCGAACGCCGGCCCGCGCCTTCCGGGAAGTGCCGGGCCCTGACGGGCGCGTCCTACTGTCCGGCCTCCGAGCCGAGTCCTTCCGGCAGGCGCAGCGCGGCCAGCGAGCCTGCGAACGAGCCGCCCCGCCCCACCTGCACGATGATGTACTGCTGACCCTCGTGCAGGTAGGTCATCATGCCGTACTGCCCGGGGGCCGGGAGGTCGACCGTGCCGAGCTTCTCGCCGGTCGCCTTGTCGTGCGCGTTCAGCACGGGCGGGCCGTTCGAGCCCTCGGTGGCGAGCAGCAGGCTGCCGGTGGTCATGAGGATGGCCCGCGCGCGGGCGGCCCCCGTGCCCGACAGGTCGACGCCCTCGAGCGCCGGGTGGCGCTTCATCTGCTCCGACGGCTCGCCGACCGGCACCGCGAACACGTGCTCGCCGGTGTTCATGTCGATCGCCGTGATCTTGCTGAACGGCGGCTTGTAGATCGGCAGGCCCTGCGGCCCGGCCCAGCCTACGCCCCCGCCCTGGACCCAGTCGGAGATCGTCGTGCCCGTCGTCGTGCACTCGCCGGAATCCGACGTGCAACTGTGGATGTCGGAGTCGGTCTCGGCGCCCGGCCGTACCGTGCGCCCCGAGCAGCCCTGACCGTTGGACTGGTACAGGTAGCCGGTCTCCGGATCGAGCGTCGCCGGATGGGTGATGTTGACCCCGCCCGCGCCGCACGCGATCCAGGGCCGCTCCTCGGTGTGGTTGTTCGGGAGCGGCGGCATGTAGGGGCCGCCGACCCGGAAGCGGCTCAGGATCTCGACCGCCTCCTGGCGGAGCTCCGGCGTCAGGTCGATGAGGTCGTCCTCCGTCAGCCCGAGCGGGTTGAGCGGCGCCGGGCGCGTCGGGAAGGGCTGGGTCGGCGAGAGCTGCTCGCCGGGGACGATCGACGCAGGCGTGGGACGCTCCTCGATCGGCCAGACCGGCTCGCCGGTCTCGCGGTTGAAGGCGAAGGTCATCCCCTGCTTGGTCGTCTGGATGGCCATCGGCACTTCCTGGCCGTCGACGGTGACGTCGACCAGGATCGGCACGTTGGGCAGGTCGTAGTTCCAGATCGGGTGGTGCACGGTCTGGAAGTGCCAGGCCCGCTGGCCGCTCTCGACGTCGATCGCAATGGTGGTGGTGCCGAACAGGTTGTTCCCCGGCCGGAAGCCGCCGTAGTAGTCGATGGTCGGCGAGTTGGTCGGGATATAGACGATGCCGCGCTCGAGATCGGCCGACAGGGGCGCCCACGAGGAGACGTCCCCGGTCCAGTCCCAGGCGTCGTTCTCCCACGAGTCGAAGCCGAACTCGCTCTCCGACTGCGGGATGATGTTGAACTTCCAGCGGTGCTCGCCGGTCCGCGCGTCGTAGGCCAGGATGTCGCCGGGCACGTTCTCGATCCGCGACTGCGAGTAGCCCTGCTCGTGGGAGTTCCCGACCACTACGGTGCCGTTGACGACGATCGGGGGCGACGAGTTGGTGATGTAGCCGACGTCCATCGGGATCCCCTCGTAGGGGTCGTACTCGTGGCCGAGGTCGGCCAGCAGGTCGACGACGCCCGTCTCCGGGAAGCCCTCGATCGGCACGGGCCGGCCGAAGCCCTCGAGGTGCTCGCCGGTCTTCGCGTCGAGCGCGTGCAGGAAGAAGGCGGGCGTGATGATGTAGATGACGCCGCGCCCGTCGATCTCGGCGTAGCCGACGCCTTTCCCGTAGCTCGCGCGCATCGACTCTTCCCAGCGCCGCGTGTTCGGCTCGCGGTACGTCCAGAGCGTCTCGCCGGTCGCCGGGTCGATGGCCGCGATGGTGCGCCGGTAGCCGGCCACCGTATAGAGGATGCCGTCGATGTAGCTCGGCGTGGAGCGGGAGAGATACAGCGGGTGCGGGCCGAAGTTGTCCCCCCGCCAGACCCATGCCACCTCGAGGTCCTCGAAGTTGTCGGCGTCGATCTGGTCGAGCGGCGAGTAGCGGGTGCCCCAGGCGTCGCCGCTCTGGTAGCGCCACTCCCCGTAGGGGTTGCCGCGTTCGGTCTGGGCATCCGCCGGCGCGGGCAGGACGAGGAGGCCGCCGAGGGCCAGCGCCAGGCACGGTACGAGCCATCCTCGTCGAACGCGAAGCTGAACTGCTCTCATGTTTCCTCCCGGTCTCGCAAAAGCCGAAGACCGCCGCGGACCGTCCTCGAGGGACGGGCTGCTAGCCCACCATTCGTCGCCTGGCGGCTCCGCCTAGTGCCCAACCAACCCTGCAGGAGTCCGCGCCGTCTACGGCGCAGACTCCTAGTCTACCGGCAGTCCGGCGGTC
>JAPOWL010000256.1 GCA_026707615.1 Acidobacteriota bacterium
CCCCGACCGGCGACCGTGACCCCGGCGACCGCGACGCCGGCATCGAGCTTCTCGACCCGCAACCGCCGGCGCAGATCGCCCTCGACTTCCAGGAGTGGATCCGCGAGCGCGAGGCGGCTCTGGCGCGCGACACCGGCGGGCAGCGCATCGGCGACCGCGACCGCGCCATCCTGGTCTCGGTCACCGCCGGCCGCAGCGCCCGCGACCTGCAGATCCATGTCGCCGAGCTGCGCGAGCTGGCGCACTCCGCCGGAGTCGACATCGTCGACGTGGTGACGCAGAACCGGCCCCGCGTCGACGCCAAGACCGTGGTGGGCTCCGGCAAGCTGGACGACCTCGTCATCCGAGCGTTCCAGAGCGACGTCGATCTCGTGATCGTCGACCAGGACCTGACCCCGACGCAGGCGCGCAACCTGGGTGAACGCATGGAGCTGCGGGTGATCGACCGCACGCAGCTCATCCTCGACATCTTCGCGCAGCACGCGACCACCCGGGACGGCAAGCTGCAGGTGGAGCTGGCCCAGCTCCGCTACCTGCTGCCGCGGCTCGCGCAGCGCGCGGAGGTCTCGCTGTCGCGGCTCGCCGGGGGCATCGGGGGACGGGGACCCGGAGAGACGAAGCTGGAGGTCGACCGCCGGCGCACGCGGGACCGCCTGACCCGGCTCGAGCGCGAGCTCCGGGCGCTTGCCGGGCAGCGCGAGAACCGCCGGCGGCGGCGAGGGCGCCGCGACGTCCCGGTCCTGTCCATCGTGGGCTACACGAACGCCGGCAAGAGCACCCTGCTGCGCGCCCTGACCCGCACCGAGGTCCACGTGGCCGACCAGATGTTCGCCACCCTCGACCCCACGTCGCGCCGCCTGCGCTTCCCGCGCGAGCGCGAGGTGATCATTACCGACACGGTGGGCTTCATCCGCGACCTGCCGGCGGACCTCGTCGCGGCCTTCCGCGCCACCCTCGAGGAGCTGGCCGACGCCTCGCTGCTCCTGCACGTCGTGGACGCGGCGACGGCCGACTGCGAGCGTCGCATCGAGGCCGTCCGCCGCGTGCTGCGGGACATCGGCATCGAGGCGCCGGAGCTCCTCGTCTTCAACCAGATCGACCGCATGCCGGACGGCGAGGGCGAGGCCCTGGCGCGCCAGCACGGCGGAGTCGCGGTATCCGCGCTCCGCCGCGTCGGCCTCGGAGGGCTGCTGGCGCGCGCCGAACGGCTGCTCTGGAAGGACGACGAGGGAAGGCGAGACCGGCCGGGCGGTCGCTCCGCGGGGTTCGGACCACCGGGACCACACCCGTTGTAAGGTACGCGCCGGCCATGTCCGCCGCGGCTCGTCCGCCTGCCGACCCGTGCGGACCGCGTGCCGTGTTCACCCGCTGAGAGGAGTAGTTGCATGAGCGACCCTCGACGAGGGCCGACGTCGGATTCCCGGCTGCGCTACGCCGTCGACGAGACGCCGTCCGAGGGGCTCACCCTCGGGCTCAGCCTGCAGGTGGTGACGCTCGTCCTGACCGGCATCATCCTCATTCCCATCATCGTCCTCAACGCGGCGGACTATCCCGAAGGCCTGGAGTGGGCGGTGTTCGCGGCCCTCGTGGTCAGCGGCCTCGCCACCATCCTGCAGGCCCGGCCGGCGGGTCCGATCGGCGCCGGCTACCCCCTCTACATGGGCACGTCGGGCGCCTTCATCGGCGTCTCGGCGGCGGCGGTGGCGGTGGGGGGCCTGTCGCTGCTCGGGACGCTGGTGGTCGCCTCGTCGCTGGTGCAGTTCTTCTTCTCCGCGCGGCTGTCGTTCTTCCGCCGGCTGATCACGCCGACGGTCGGCGGCACGGTGATCATGCTGCTCGCCGTCAACGTGTTCCCCATCACGACGGACATGCTGGGGGAGGTCCCCTCCGGCGTCGACCCCGCCTCGCTCGGCGGGCCGCTGGTCGCGTTCGCGGCCTTCGTCACCATCATCCTGGTATCGCTCTACGCGCGCGGCGCGGCCCGCTTGTGGGCGCCGCTGTTCGGCATCGTCGTGGGGACCGCGGTCGCCGTGCCGACCGGAATGCTGGACTGGACGCCGCTCGTCGACGCGGCCTGGTTCGGCCTGCCCCGGAGCGGCTGGCCCGGCCTGGACCTCTCGTTCGACGGCCGGTTCTTCGGCCTCCTCGTTCCGTTCGTCATCGTCACCGTCATCGGCGCCATCGAGACCTACGGCGACGCCATCGCCATCCAGCGGGTGTCCCACCGCACGGCGGTGCCGGTCGACTTCAAGGTCGTCCAGCGGGCGCTCAACGCGGACGGCGTGGGCAATCTGCTCTCCGGCCTCGCCGGCACCGTGCCCAACACCACCTACTCGAGCAGCATCTCCATCGCCGACCTGACGGGGGTAGCGGCGCGGCGCGTGGCTCTGTGGGGCGGGATCATCATCGTCCTCACCGCCTTCATGCCCAAGCTGCCGGCGCTGCTGCAGGTGGTGCCCGACCCCGTCGCCGGGGCCTACATCTTCATCTTCGTGGTGCTGCTGTTCCGCCAGGGCGTGCGGCTCGTCACCACCGGCGGGTTCGGCTACGAGCGCGGCCTCATCGTCTGCGTCTCGTTCTGGGTCGGCCTCGGCTTCCAGTACGGCGCCATCTTCCCCGACCACCTGCCCGACTGGTCCCGGGGCATCCTCGACAACGGCATGGCGGCCGGGGGCATCGTGGCCATGGTCCTGACCCTGCTGGTGTCCCTCAAGCAGTCCGCCCAGCGCGACGTGCTCGAGCCGACCGTGCGGTCGCTCCCGAAGCTGCGCGCCGCGCTCGACCGGGCAGCGGAACGCGCCGGCTGGGACGAGCTGGCCGTCAACCGCCTGCAGCTCGCCGGCGAGGAGGCGTTCCTGTATCTGCTCGAGCGCCAGGACGAGTCGAAGCCGCAACCCGTGCGCGTCGCGGTGCGGCCGCTCGACGACCTCCTCCAGATCGAGCTCGTCGCCGGCCCCGACGACGTCAACCTGGAGGACCGCCTCGGCAGGCTGGACGAGGAGGATCACGAGATCGCCAGGGACGTCGGCCCGCGCCTCCTCCGCCACGTGGCCAAGGAGGTGAAGCACGAGCAGTTCTACGACCTCGACGTGCTCACGGTGACCGTCGATACCCGGGCCCTCGTGTGACGGCCTGGGCTGCGGTGCTCGCCGGCCGAACCCTCCACGGGGCGATCTAGCGGATTACCTGAACGTCGATGCCCAGGTCGAGCCCCGCCCACACCCGATCGGCGGTGACCACCCGGGCCCGCTCGCGGATCGCCAGCGCCAGGCACGCGCGGTCGCCAAGGGAGAGACCTTGTTTCCGTGTCGCAGTGCGCAGGAGGCCGGCCGCCATTGCGCCTTCTTCGTCGAACGGGCGGATGGTCAGGCCGAAGGCGAGGAGCGCCCGGCGAGCTTCATCGTCGGCGAAACCCAGATCGACGAGCTTACCCACAACCTCCGAAGCGTTGACGGCGGACAGGATGCCGTCGTGCACGTAACGCACCGCCACGTCGGCACCCTCCTCCTGGAATGCGATCGTCAGAAGGGCCGAGCTGTCGAAGACCACGCTCACGCCTCGCCCCACAGTTCACGCCGCTCTGCGAGAAAGCGAGCCACCACGCTCTCGCCGGCTCCCCGGCGCCTTCGCAAGTGCGCTTGCGTGCGCCTGATCGAGACCTCCTGCGAAACGAGGCGCAGTTCCCCCGCTTCCACCCTGGCGATTACCCGCCCTGCCGGTCCGAGCTCCATGGCGGCCCGAATCTCGTGCGGAATCAGGAGCCGGCCGTCGGAAGTGACCTGGAGCAGCCGCGGCTCGACGTCGCGGGGCACGCCTGCTCGGGTCGCCATCGGCTGTGTCTCGTCGTGGTTCGTCTTCCAGGCCTGGTACTGGGTGGACGCCGTGTTCCGGTTCCCGCCCTCCGCCAGGACGCGTTGCCGCACTTCACCGCGTGTTGCGCGGCGGCCCTTCTCGCTGGTGATCTCATCTGCGATCTGCCACACCCGCAGAGTCTTGCCGGAACGAGGCCGCGGACTCGCGTTTGCCCCATTGGCCATCTGCACCCTCCTTCTAACATGACCATATTAGTTCATATCGTGCCGGCAATCAATCGAGCCGATATCCGCCGCCGGCCGGAGCGCGACCTGGACGAGCGGGCTTCAGAGCGGGCCGGGGCCGTACCATCGCGCTCGCCGGGATCGAGGGTTCGGCGACGGCGACCACCGATTCGTGAGCGGGACCCGCGCGAGGACGCTTCGACGTGGCAACTCCTCGTCCCGGTGATCGTTCCCCCGGAGCACCGTTCGAGGTCGTCGCGTCTATTCGCTGCGCCGCTTGCGCCGCGGCTGCCACAGGACGCTGATCGCCCAGTCGAGGTCCAGCCGCTCACCCTGCCAGGTCGGCATCGCCGTCCGCGGGTCGATCGCGTTGCCCGCCGCGGCCAAGCGCCGATTCGTCGGCTCGAGCGCCGGTCCGGTCCAGGCGGGGGCCGGCGGCGCGGCCACCAGCAGGCGCCCGTCGGGCCGCAGGAACCGTGCGTTCCCGTCCCCGTCGAGCGTGCCGCGGAATCCCTCCTCGTGCACGGCGCGGTGATGGCGGCGGCAGAGCAGCAGGAGATTGTCGAGCACTGTTCGGCCGCCGTCGGCCCAATGCTCGATGTGATGAGCATCGCAGCGGCGATTGCCATAGCCCGGGAACCGGCACTGCCGGTCGCGGGCCGCCAGTGCGCGGCGCAGCGCCGGCGAGAGGGTGCGCGTGCGGCGCCCGACATCAAGGATCTCGCCGCCCGCCCCGTGGCGCATCGTGACGGTGGCCGCGTCGCACGCTACCCGCCGGGCCGTATCCGCGGACACGTGGATCCCTCCCGCCTCGTCGAGCACGGCCTGGCTGCCCGTGGGCGACGCACCGGGTAGCGCCGGCCCGTCGGAGTCGGGTGACCCACGGCCTGGGCCCGGACACGGGCCGGTCGTCCGACGCCACCTCCTGGAAGAGCCCCGCCCCGTTCCTGCGGGAACGCACTCGTCGCATCCTCGCGGCTCGGCGCCGGCCACCGCGGTCCGCCGTTCCCGATCCTCGCGGCTCGGCGCCGGCCATCGCGCTGGCGCTCGTTTCCGCGGCAATGTCCCTGCCACCCCGGCGTTCGCCGGTCCCTGCCGCGGCGTCGGCCGACGTTCCAGCGGGAACGTCTCGCGGTTCGGTCAACGCCTCTGCGTCGACATGCAGCACCACCTGGTAGCGGTCGCCGGCCGTGCCCTTGTCGAGACCGCCCGCGAGCGCCGCCTCCGCCACCATCCCGATGCCGTCCGCCTGCCGCTGCGCAAGCGTCGGCGGATCTTCCGCGCCGGCTGCTGCGTCGGCGCCCTCCGCCGCGGCGGTTTCCTCCGACGCGGGCGCGCGCCGGGCCTCCTCGCACGCCGCCTCCAGCGCCCTTCGCAGCACGGCGCCCACTTCCGGCGTCAGCCGCCCGCGCACCACGACCATCCCGTCCTCGTCCACCCACGTCCGCAACGCACGGCGCAGGTCCCGCCGCCGATCCTCGGCCTGCTCCGCCGCGCGGTCGACCCGGCGCCACCCACGGACGATCTGCTCCACGTGCTCCGCCGTGCCGGCAAGCGCAACGTCGAGCAGGGCCTGCTCGTTCTCGGGTGTTGCCACCCGGGTGACGGCGCGTACCTTCGAGTAGGAGATCCGGCCCCGGCGCATGGCGTCGCTCGGCTTCGGCAGGTCGCCGAGCGCGCGGGCGACGCGGACGTGCTCGCGGGCGGCGCCCGGTGCGAGTCCGGTGCGCCAGCTCAGCCACTGCGCGCACGACAGGCAGCCACTCCAGCCATCCTGCGCATCGAACTCGCGGATCAGCGTCAGCAGTTCCCAGGTGGCAGCCCAGATGCGGGCGGAAACCTCGGCGATGCGGTCGCCGAGTTGCTGGAGCCGCGCGGCGGCGTCGTCAGGGCGCGGGCGCCGTGGCGGGCGGCGCTGCATCCGGCAGTACGACGTCGGCCGCCGGGGAATGGGAGGTGAAGCGCGATGCGGGCTGGACGGCAGAGGACATGAGTCATTATAACTCCATGTTTTTCCACAGGTTAGGTGCCTCGCCACGGGCTTCCCTGCAGTCGTTTCGACGTTCGCGCACCCTTGAGGTGAGATCGGGCCTCCTGCGGCCGAAGAGACGGCCGGAGCGGCATTCCTCAGGCGTTCCTGGCCCGGAGGCAACCTACCCCGAGCGGGGCTGTCAAGCGAAAAGTGCAGGGCGGATGGAGCCTGCGCGCCGGCTCTCGGTCTAGACTCGACGGGCGTCGAACGCGACCCACACATCGACGCGCACCTGGAGTGCATCGACTTCGTAGCCGACCGGCCTCGTAGTGTCGGCGCCAGCGGGAGGACGCATGGACATCCTTGGTCTCCGACAGGAGGTGCCGCAGGATCCTGTCGGGCAGGTGCTCACGCACGAGCAGTATGGGCAGGTCGCCGTCGTCGACCTCGGCAAGCGAGTCAGCGAGACGTTGCGCGAGGCGTGGCCGGCGCAGGGCCCATTTCAAGCCGCCGGTGTGATCGAGAGCAACTGGTTGCTACCGCTCCTCGGCGCGGGCAGCACGGCTGCGTCGTCGCTGGTCGCCGGCAACGTCTTCATGGCCACCGCCAATCCGGCGACACTGATGACGCTCGGCACAGGCGTGGGCTCGGCGGTCATGGGCTCGTCCGGGATCGTCGCGCAGGCTCCCTTCGTTGCCGTCAGCAGCGCCCTCCTACCGGTTGTGGCGCCGGTGGTGCTGTTCATGACCGTAGCGTCTGCGATCGTGGACGAGAGCTTCGCGCCTGCCCGATCACGCATGGAGCGGTGGGTCAGCGAGTTCGAGGCGTCCGCCGCGGTCGCGCGCGAGGAGTCCATCGTGTTCTACCGTGAATGGGACAGCCAGCGGACCCTGCGGGCGTACCACACCCGGGACCTGCGACTCCAACGGGCACCCGCGTAGCTACTTGAACGTCGCGGTACGCCGGTCGAGGAGGGCCGCTGGGCCTGCCTCGAGATGCCGGTGAAGGCCGACGACGCTCATTCCACCCGGCGGATGTACCTCGGCCCCTGGGGACATGCAGCAGCTCACCGAAGCGGAGCCGCGGGCGTGCGCCCGGGCCAGTCACGCCACGCGCGGATTGGCCGGATCTGCTGACGATCCTTGAGCAAAGGGTAAAGGGCACGCGCGCCCGTCACTCGACGGCGCCGTGGTGGCAGTTCGAGCGCATCAGGCCCGAACTGTACACCGCCATCGCTGGGTTGGAGCGAGTACTCGCGATCTCTCAGGTGACGCAGCACGTCGCGTTTGCCCAACTGCCCGCCGGCATGGTCTACGCGCACCGGTTGTACGTGATCCGCGATTCCAGCCACCCCACCTTCGCGGTCCTTCAATCCAATGTCCACGACATCTGGGCTCGAGGACTGGGAGACTAACCAAGCCTTGAAGAGGGTCGGCGAGGTTTACCAGGACTTTCGCGCCGGTGCGATGCTCCAACTCGGCGAGGGACTGACCAAGCTCTACAACCACTTCCACGATCCTCACCAGAACGCTCCGGAGGTCGTCACCCTCCGCAACCTGCACGTGGACATGGACCGGGCAGTCCTCGAAGCGTACGGTTGGCGAGACATCCCGACCGACCTCGACTTCCTACTCGACCACGAGATCGATGAGCAGCAGGGTTGGGGTGCCCGGAAGGAGCGGTACCGCCATCGTTGGCCAGATGAAGTCCGCGACGAGGTGCTCGCGCGGCTGGTGGAGCTCAACGCGCAGCGCGCCGCGGAGGAAACCAGTTGGGGCAGGGCGACTGGCGCGCGGGGAAGATAGACGAACCATCGGGCCGGTCTGCCGCAGGCCCAGCCGGTGTTCCGCCTGTTCGGGCTGCTGCTGGTCCTGGCGGAGCCTCCGCCTCGCGCGGTCGCGATCCTGCTTATTCGCGCCGGGTCCGACGTAGACGCCGTGAACGATCTCGGGTCACGCCGCTCCGGGCTGCGTGCGAGAGCGGCAGCGCGACCATGGTCGAAACCCTGCTCGGGGCCGATTCCGATCCGAACGTGCCGTGAGCCCTGGCGGCGATTGCATTCCGACAGCGGCCGCGGCAGAATGACAGCATGGCTGTGCAGATCACAGTGCGCAACGTTCCGGAAGCCGTGCGCGACGAGCTCGCCGCCCGCGCCGCGTTGGCCCGCAAGTCGATGCAGGAGTACTTGCGCGAAGAGCTCGAACGGCTGGCGTCGAGGCCGTCCGTCGATCGATGGCTCGAACGGGTGCGCGAGCGCCAGAGTGTCACGCGGACCCGCCTGCCGGCCAGCGAGATTCTCCGCCACCTCGATGCAGGCCGTCGCTGAGACGCGATGCCGCCGGTCGTCGTCGATGCCTCGGTGCTCGTTGCAGCGGTGATGGATGCCGGACCCGCCGGCGACTGGGCTCGCGCGGTGACCGCCGCGAGACATCTGATCGCGCCGCAGTTGGCGCCGGCCGAGGCCGGCAACGTATTGCGGCGGGCCGAGTTGGCGGGTGAGATCTCCGGCCCGGAGGCGACGGCGGGCTATCGGGACATCGTGGACCTGCCCATCGAACTGCTGCACTTCGAACCGTTCGCACCACGGATCTGGGAGCTGCGCTTCAACCTGACCACCTACGATGCCTGGTACGTCGCCTGCGCCGAGGCGCTCGCGGTCCCCCTGGCGACGCTCGACGCCCGCCTCGGCCGGGCGCCGGGACCGGCGTGCAGGTTCCTGCTGCCCGATCACGGCCCGACCTCGTAGAGGGAGCCGCGGCAAGCCGGACGGCCCGGGGCAGCGTCAGGAGTTGACGCCGGACCATGAGCCGGGCAAGGATGGAGCGCGACGAGCAGGTGCGGAGCACCGGTTGTCGGAGGCTCCGAACCACCGTTCCTCTCCGGCGGGTCGGGGCTTCGCGAGGGTATCGAAATGAGACGACGACTGCTCGAGTTGCTCGGCGTGGCAACGGTGCTTGCGATCGTCACGGCATCCCTGCAGCTGGTGGCCGTTCCGGTGAGCGGCCAGGCGCCGAACGCGACCGCGTGGGGGCATCCGAACCTGGAAGGCATCTGGCTCGACGTGTGGTCCACGCCCCTCGAACGGGCGCCGGAGATCGGCGAGCGGGAGCTGGCGACGGAGGAGGAGCGGGCCGCCCGGAACCAGGTGCAGCTCGATCGCCCGCCGGTCCTGCCCAGCGGGGCGTACAACACCGTCTACACCTCCGCGAAGCCGGCGGGCCCGCGCACGTCGCTCGTCGTCGATCCGCCGAACGGCAGGATTCCCGCCCTCACGGCGGAGGCGGTGCGGCGGAACGAGATCGAGCAGGAGTGGCGCGCCATGCTCCTGCGCAACACCGAGACCTGCCGGAACCGGGCGCCGCAGTGCGCCGGCGGGGAGTACGGGCCCCCGTCGCCCCGCCGCTACGACACGACTCCCTACTACAACACGCGGGGCCGCATGAACCGCCACGACGGCCCGGAGGATCAGAGCCTCGGCGACCGGTGCATGTCGGGGCGCACGCCCGACCTGAACGGCTTCCGCCGCATCGTGCAGGGCGCGGATTCCGTCGCGATCGCGTACGACACGGGGCAGGGCCAGGGGTTCCAGCGCATCGTCAACCTGAGCGGGACCCATCCGCCGAGCCACATCCGCCTGCGGCACGGGGACTCGCGCGGGCAGTGGGAGGGTCAGACGCTGGTCGTCGAGACCACGAACTTCTCGCACAAGTTCCCGTACCAGGGCTCGGCCGAGAACCGTCGCCTCGTCGAGCGATACACGCGGGTCGACGCGGAGACCCTCGACTACGAGGTGACCATCGAGGACCCGACGGTGTGGGTGGCGCCGTGGACGATCCGGCAGGAGCTGAAGCGGCAGAGCGACCAGCAGAACCGGATCTACTACGAGCCCCGCTGCCACGAGGGCAACTACGGCCTGCCGGCGCTGCTCCTCGGCGCGCGCCTCGACGAGCAGGCGTTCGCGGAAGGGCGCGGCCCGGATCCGTTCTCCTTCTCGATCTACGACGCGGCCCGACTGCAGCGGTGAACGCCGTCGGGCGGAAGGGACTCCGGCGCGGCTTCGCTATCGCGGGGCCGAGCTTGGCGTCGCCGCCGCGGCGGCGAATCGGACCGGACGTTGGGCGACTCCCGCCAAGGAGTCGCACAGGTCCAGAGGGGGCGAGCATGCGTCGTTTCATCACCCGGCGCTTGGCCGTCGCGGTCGCTGCCAGTCTCGTGATCGTCGGCCTCGCCGACACCGCGTCGGCCCAGGAGCTCGGCCTGATCTATGCCGCAGTCCTCGATCAGACCGGGCAGCCCGTGACCGACCTCACGCCGGAGGAGTTCCAGGTCAGCGAGGACGGGAACGCCGCCGAAGTCGTCTCGGCCGAGGTCGGGACCGAGCCGATGAAGATCGCATTGCTGGTCGACAACGGTCGCCAGGTCAGCAGCGGGCAGGCGATCAATCCCCTTCGGGACGGCCTGGCCGCGTTCATCGAGAACATCCCGGCCGAGCACGAGATCGGCCTGTTCACGATCGGTGGCCAGATCCATCGGCGGGTCGACTTCACGACCGACCGGGCCGAGTTGCTCGAGGAGGCCGCGGACATCCACGTCGACAACTTCGGCAGCGTCCGCTTCATCGACGGGGTCCGGGAGACCTGGGACCGCAGGTACGACGGCGACGAAGCGTGGCCGATCTTCGTGGCGGTTCTGACCGACGCGATCGAGGCGAGCGCGTTCATGAACGAGAACCGCTTCATGAGCTGGGTCGACAACTTGCGCGCGGGCGGCGTGACCGTGCATTCCGTGCTCTGGCGCTCGCGAGGTTCCGGCTTCGCTTGGCAGGTGGCGACCGGCTTCGCCATCAACCTGGCCAAGAACACCGGCGGCCGCTGCACGCAGATCGCGGCGGCGACCGCTTTCGAGGACAGCCTGCAGAAGCTGGCGACCGACATGGCCGCCCACTGGGATCAGGTGTCGATTCGCTACCGCGTCATCTACGAGCGCCCCGATCCGGCCGGTCGGAACGTGTCCGTGAACGTGACCCGCCCGGGTCTCGACCTGCAGCTCTTCGGCGATCGGAGCATGCCATAGTCGTTCCTGAGCGCGCCGGCGAGTGCGTCGAGCTTCGCGAGCGCGTCCTTGGCGCCGCCGTACCCGCCGCGCCGTAGCGGCCCGTTGTCCGGGTGCGCTGGTCTTGCGGGCCTAAGTCCTCCGTGGCACGTCCCGCAGCGCAGACTCCTGCGGTTACCGCGGAGCTTCCACGGTGTCGACGCCGGGTCGCGCCAGCTCCCAGGGGGCGCCGGTGCCGGACGAGCCGAGAAACAGCCGGGTCCCGTCGGAGAGCAGCGTGATGTCCCGGCCGTTCGCCCGGTTCGTGCCGTCCTTCGCCTGATATCCGTCGACGTGGACCTCGGTTCCGGCCTCCAGCGACCGTCGCGTGAAGCCCCGGCGGAACAGCGTGTTGGGGGTTCCCCCCTCGAACGCCCATTCCTCGGTGGTGCCGTCGTCGAGCTCCACGTCGATGTGGATCCAGACGTGCGGATTCACCCACTCCACTCTCGTGACCCTGCCGGTGAAGTCCACCGGCCGGTCGGCGTCGAATTCCGCCGCGAACGCGTGATGCGCCGCCACCGGTGCAATCGTTCCCCCCAGCCACAAACCGACCCCGACGACCGCACTCACGCCCCCGATCAGTAGTGTCGTCCTCATGGGCCTCGGCCTCCCTGCCGCTGTCGTTTCCCGCGCGGTTTCGTACGTGAACCGATTTCGTTACCGTCGATACCACTCGTACAGGCTGTCGCCGGGCGGGATCTTGCGCGTGATCTCCACGATCAGGGTCTCGCCTTCCCAGCGCCGGACCAACGGCTCGCGACGCAGGTTCCCGAACAGGAACTCCTCCGCGACCTCGATGCACGGATAGTCCAGCACGGTGGCGTTGGGATCCAGGCGGCGATAGATCGGCATCGCGATCGTCCAGGGGTCGGTGAACGTCTCGGGATCGGTGATCGTCACCTCGTACCAGATGGCGTCCGGCGTAATCGCCGAGTAGCGCTCGGTGAGGCGCAGGGCTTCGCTGTGGTGGTTGCCGGCGCGGTCGAACCAGTTCTTGCCGTTGAAGTCCGTCACCTCGACCACCAGCGTGTCGCCTTCCCAGCGCCCGACGGAGTGCCCCATGTAGGTATAGTCCGGCGGCAGCTCCACGTCGTCCAGGTGGATGACGCGCGCCGCGTTCGAGAACGCGAAGTTCATGTGGATCTTGTTCGTGCCCTG
>JAPOWL010000223.1:0-3602 GCA_026707615.1 Acidobacteriota bacterium
CGGACGACCGCCAGTCGAACGGTTCCGTGCAGGTGACCCCGCGGACGAGATCGCTGCCCTCCATCGCCGGCGCCGCCCGCGCCTGGTCGACGAGGTCGTCCGGGTTGACGGCGCCCGTGCCGATCACGCCCCGCATGACGCCCGACGACCGCAGCCTACGGGTCAGGGCTCGCGTATCGATGCCCGCGATCGCCACCACGCCATGCGCGGCCAGGTAGTCGTCGAGCGTCCCCGTGGCGCGCCAGTTGCTGGCGATGGGAGAGGCCTCGCGAATGACGAAGCCGGCCACGTGAGGCCGTCCGGACTCCACGTCGTCGGGAGCGACCCCGTAGTTGCCGATCTGCGGACAGGTCATCGTCACGATCTGCCCGGCATAGGACGGGTCGGTCAGGACCTCCTGGTACCCGGTCATGCTCGTGTTGAAGACCACCTCGCCCGTCGCCCGGCCCGCCGCACCGACGGCCCGGCCCACGAACGACTCGCCGCTCTCCAGCGCGAGGACGGCGTTCATGGGCGTGCCCGATCGAGTGACGCCGCGACGCGGACGCGGTCGAGCGCCGGGACTTCGACCACGGTGACCCACGGCGCGTACCCGTCCTGCTCGATGCGTACCTCGAGGCGGCCCGGCGGGAGATCGGCGACCACGATGGGCGTGAGCCCGGCGTGCTCGCCGTCGATGAGGACGCGGGCGCCGGCCGGCCGGGACTCGACGAAGACCGACCCGGTCGTTCCGGCGCCGGCTCCGGCGATGACGGGCGCGGGAGGCGTGGCGGGCTCGGCGGGGGCCGGCGGACGCGTCTCGGCCGCGGGCGAGACACCGCTCCGCACCAGCTCGACGCTGAGCGCCGCCACCGTCGCCGCCGCGGAAAGAGTGACCTCGCGCGTCTCGAACCCGTAGCCGGGGGCCTCGATCCCGACCCGGTGGGTGCCGTAGGGCACGTCCTGGAGGGAGAGCGGCGTTCGCCCCCGATCGACCCCCTCCACGGTGACGGTTGCTCCCGGCGGAGACGTGCGGACGAGCAGCCACCCGACCTGCGGGACGGCGGTCGCCGACGCCTGCTGCACGGCAGGGGCGCCCGGCGGGGTCGGAGCGGGATTCCCCAACGGGATCTCGTCGCCCCGCGCCGGCGCGAAGAAGTCTCGCGGCGCCCGGGAATCCGCCGACGGCTGGGGCTCGGCCGGCCGGAACGATCCCACGGGCGGCTGACTCTCGCCGCCCGGCTCGCCCAAAGGCGCCTCGGGCGGCAGTGCGTCGAGGTCTCCCGTCCGCAGCGGCGGATCCTCGGGGATCTCGCGGGGCTCCGACCGTTCGCCGAAGGCGACTTGCGCGTCGGAGGCGGCCCCGTCGCCGCCACCCACCCCTGTTTCCGGCGCGAAGAGGAAGTAGAGCACGCCCGCGCCGAGGACGCCCAGGAGGACCGCGGCGGTGCCCTGCAGGATGCCGCGCACTCGCTCGCCGACGGAGAGAGGCTCCTCGTCCTCGATCGGCTCCAGGTCCTCGAGCAGGTCCGCGTCGCTCTCGGGGCCGGCGGCAACCCGCGCGGCCTCGTGCGCGTCGGCGTCGTGCCCGTCCGCCGCCCGCGGCCCGGGCCGGCGCTCGCGGAGGCTCGACGGGAGTCCCGGCTCGGGGCCCTCGGCCGCGGAGGCCTCGCGCTCCCCGTCGAGCTCCTCGTCGGCAACCGGGAGCACGCCGCCGCCCGCGCGGTCCGGCCGCGTCGGAGACGCTGCGGGATGGACCGTTCGCGCCGCGGCGTCGATCGGTTCCGGCTCGATCACCTCGACGCCCAGCGCCGCGGCGAGCGAGGCCACGAGCTCGACGGCGCGGCCCGGCCGGTCGGCGGGTTCCTCGGAGAGTCCCCAGGAGAACGCGTCCCGCAGGGCGGGCAACGCCCCCTCGTCCCCCACGTAGATGGAACCCAGCCGCTCGATGATCTCGTCCCCGCTGCCGGTGGCGCGACGCCCGGTCAGCAGCTCGTAGGCGATCGCGGCCACGGCGTAGCGATCCGCCTCGGCACCCCAGTCGGTCCCGTCCACCACTTCCGGGGCGGCGTACGGACGTCGCACCGGCGCCCGGAGCCCGACATCCGCGAGGGCCCGCGCCACCCCGAAGCCCGTCGCGCGGGCCTCTTCCGGTGATACGAACACGTCGCGCAGATGAAGGCTCCCGTGCAGGACGCCGGCGTCGTGCGCCGCGTCGACGGCGCCAGCGAGCTGATGGAGCAGCGGCATGGCGCGTTCGGCAGCCGCCGGCGCGTAGTGGCGCATCGCGACGTCCAGCGACTCGGCGGCGACGTACTCCTGGGCGAGATAGGGAACGCTCCCCTCGCACCCGACCGCGAGGGGCGTGACGATGCCCGGATGCGCCAACCCGGCCCCGACCAGCCGCTCAAGGGCGTCGGCGAGCTCGTCGGCGAGCTCCGGCGTGAGATCGAGGTGGAAGGCCTTGACCGCAACGGCCTCGCCGTTCGCCGGATCCGAGGCGCGGTACACGGGGCCGAGGACACCCGCCCCGAGCTGATGCAGCACTCGGAACGGGCCGAACGCACCGGGAGCGGAAGGCGACGCGGCGTCCTCGAATGTCAGTGGTGCAGTCCCCCCGGGCCAGTGGCGGGATCGTACCATGGAAGCGGCGTCGTTTCAATGGGTTGGCCGGAACGGTGAGGGGCCGGCGGGGCCTTGACAGTGCAATCCCGCGTTTGCGAGAGTACGTTGAGCGTGCCCGCCGACGTGCCGTCCTCGAGCCCCTCCTCGTCGGCTGTTTCCATCGACGTTCGCCGCCTGCCGTGGACGCGGCGGCTCGTGCGCGACTACAGCCACGCGTTCGACCGGCTGGCTCCCTTCTACGCGGGCTCGCCTGCCGCGCCGGAGGCGTGGGCGGAAGCGGTCGAGCGCTGCCGTCGCCGCCCCCCGCGGACCGCCATCGCGGACGTGCTGGCCGCGCAACTGGCGGCGCGGGATGCCCCCGCCGCCGCGCAGCGCGCGGCCCGGCGCCTCGCGGAGCCGGGGGCCGTGGCCGTGGTGACCGGACA
Organism: Acidobacteriota bacterium; assembly: GCA_026707615.1. Classification (GTDB taxonomy): domain Bacteria; phylum Acidobacteriota; class Vicinamibacteria; order Vicinamibacterales; family UBA8438; genus JAGWAJ01. Next base: position 3,030 of record JAPOWL010000223.1, read on the forward strand.
GCAGGCGGGCCTCTTCGGCGGCCCGCTGTACACGCTGCTCAAGGCGCTGACCGGCATTCGGCTTGCCGAGCGCCTCGCACGCGAGCACGATGCGACCGTCGTACCCATATTCTGGGTGGACGCGGAGGACCACGACCTCGACGAGATTCGCGACTGCCCGCTCCTCGACGACAATCTCGACCCGCACGCGATCCGGCTCGACCTCGATTCTCCGCGCGGCACGGCGGCGGCCGCCATCCGCCTCGCAGGCAACGTGCGCGACGCCACGGCCGCCCTCCGCGAGGTGTTGCCGCCGACCGAGTTCACGGACGAGGTGCTCGGCGGTCTCGACGCCGCGTACGCCGAGGGCACGCGACTGGTGGAAGCGTTCGCCCGCTGGCTCGACCGGCTGGCCGGCCCCGCCGGGCTCGTCGTGTTCGACGCTTCCGACCCGGCCGCGAAACCCCTCGTCCGCTCGCTCTTCACGAACGAGCTGCGGGCCTCGGGCGAGACCGCGCGCCAGGCTGCCGCGGCGGGCGCGGCGCTCGCGGCCGCCGGCTACCACGCGCAGGTCGAGCCGCAGCCCGAAGGCGT
>JAPOWL010000223.1:3612-12145 GCA_026707615.1 Acidobacteriota bacterium
CGTGGCGCTCTTCCGCCTGGGCGAGACGCGGCAGCCCATCCGGGTGGTGCCGGAGGGATTCGCGGTGGGCGAGCGCGTGGTCGGCGCCGACGACCTGCTGCGCGAGGTCGACGCCCATCCGGCGCGCTTCAGCCCGAACGTCCTGCTCCGACCTCTCGTGCAGGACGCGCTGTTCCCTACCGCCGCGTACGTCTCCGGGCCGAACGAGCTCGCCTATCTGGGCCAGCTGCGCGGCGTCTACGAACGGTTCGGCATACCGATGCCGATCATCTTCCCGCGGACGAGCGCAACCATCGTCGACCGGGCGACCGTGAGGTTCCTGGAGCGCTACGGGCTCGACTTCGCCAATCTGCGGCCGCGCGACGATGCCGTGCTCAACCGCCTGCTCGCCGCGCTGATCCCGGCCGAGCTGGAGACGGCGCTGGCGGGGGCGGACGCGGCGGTGGACGAACGTCTGGCCGCGGTCTCGACGGCCGTACCGTTGCTCGATCCCACGCTGTCGGGGGTGGTGGAGTCCACGCGGAAGCGGATGCAACGCGATCTGGCCACGCTCCGCGGCAAGGTCGTGCAGGCGGCGAAGCGGCGGGACGAGACGCTGCGCAGGCAGTTTCGGCGAGCCCGCGCGCAGGCGTTCCCGAACGGCGAGCCCCAGGAGAGAAGCGTCGGCACCGTCTACTTCCTGAACCGCTACGGCCCCGCCTTCGTCGATCGGCTGCTCGCCGACCTCCCGCTCGACCCCGGCCGCCACTGGCTGCTGACCATCTAGGAACTGGGAGTCTGCGCCGCAGGCGACGGTATACTTGCAGCAAACCACCTGCAGACAGGACAGGATACGCAGTTGCAGCTTCGGTTCCCCTTGGTGATGGCCGCCGGGCTCCTGGCGGGGACGGCCCTGGCGGGATGCGACAGAGCGTCCGGCGGAGGCGCGGCAGCGACCGCCGAAACGCCGGAATCGCAGGCCGACCTTCCCGAGGTCGTGGCGCGCGTCAACGGCACCTCGATACCGCGGAACGAGTTCGAGCGCGCCGTCCGTTCCGCGGAGGTGCGGGCGGGACAGGTGGTTCCCGCCTCGCTCCGCGAGGCGATCTACGACCGCGTGCTCGACCGCCTGATCGTGTTCCACCTCCTCCTCCAGGAGGCCCGGGCCCGGCAACTCGTCGTCGACGACGGCGAGGTCGATGCCGAGATCGACCGGATCCGCGAGGACTTCCCCTCCGAGGTGGCCTTCGAGGCCCAGCTCTCCCGGTGGGGCACGTCGCTCGACGAGCTGCGGGCGGAGCGGCGCCGGGACATGCTGATCGCGAAGCTCATCGAGGCCGACGTGGAACCCCGGATCGCCGTGGGCGACGAGGCGGTGCGGGCCTTCTACGACCAGCACCCGGACCAGTTCGCGGAGACCGAGGCGGTGCGGGCCAGCCACATCCTCATCGAGGCGGCGTCCGACGGCGCGCCGGCCGAGCGGGACGCCGCCCGGGCGCGAGCGGAGGCGATTCGGAGCGAGGCGCTGAGGGCGGGAGCCGACTTCGGCGCCCTGGCGCGGGAGCACTCCGACGACCGCGCGACGGCGGAGGCGGGAGGCGATCTCGGCTTCGTGGTTCGGGGACAGACCGTCCCGCCGTTCGAGGAGGCCCTCTTCGCCCTGCAACCCGGCGAGATCGGACCGGTGACCGAGTCGCAGTTCGGCTTCCACGTAATCCGCGCCGACGGCCGGCGGGACGCGCGCGCCGTGCCCTTCGAGGAGGCCGGCGACGGAATTCGGCGCATGCTCGTCGCGCAGGCGCGCCAGGCGCTCGCGGCGGAGCTCGTCGCCCGGCTGCGGGCCGCCGGCGAGATCGAGACCTACCTATGAACGAAGAGGTGTTCCAGGCCGTCGGCGACATGCTGCGGCGCGGGGAATCGGCCGCGCTGGTGACCGTGATCCGCACCCAGGGCTCCACTCCGCAACGTGTCGGGGCGAAGATGCTGGTCTTCCCCGACGGTCGATCCGTCGGCACGATCGGAGGGGGCTGCTACGAGAACGACGCCTTCTGGAAGGCGCGCCGCGCCCTCGAGACGCGGCAGCCGCTCGTGGCGAAGTACGAGCTCGCCGACGACCTGGCCGAGGAGTCCGGGCTCATCTGCGGGGGTCAGATGGAGGTGTACATCGAACCGCTCGAGGCCGCGCCGCACCTCTATCTCGTCGGGGGCGGCCACGTCGCCTATCACCTCGGCCGGCTGGCCGCGACGGTGGGGTTCCGCATCCACGTGCTCGACGACCGCGAGAAGTTCGCCAACGCGGAACGCTTTCCGGAGGCGGTCGAGGTGGCCGTCGACGACGTTCCGGAGTGGCTGACCCGCGCCACGATCCCGCCGAACGCCTACGTGGTCATCCTCACCCGGGGGCATCGCCACGATCTCGACGCGCTCCGCGCCCTGGCCACCCGCGAACTGCGGTACCTGGGCCTCATCGGCAGCCGCGCCAAGGTGGCGCGCCTCCACGAGGCGCTCAGCGAGGAGGGCGTCGCGTTCCACGACCTGGACGGCCTGCACGCTCCCGTAGGCCTGGACATCGGCGCCGTATCGCCGCAGGAGATCGCCGTCCGCATCCTGGCCGAGCTGATCGCGGTCAAGTACGGCAAGCTCGACCACGACGAAACGACCCGCGACACGCGAGTCCGCTCGCTGCGCTGGCTGCCGCAGGCGAGCGCGGCGACGGCCGTCGCGGCACCCGCCGAACCCTGACCCCGGACCGCGGATCGTGCCGCGAGGTGTCCGAGGACGGCTGATATAATGCCGTTCAGGACTGGGTTGGGCGCCGAGCGGAGCCGCGGGCGACGAGCGGCGGTGCCAGGTCACCATGAGTCGACATTCCGACAAGCAGGGTGCCGCCGGTGACGGCCTGTCGGCCCGCTCCCGCGCGATCCTCGCCACGCTCGTCAAGCACTACATCGACACCGGCGAGCCGGTTTCCTCGCTGTGGCTGGCGGAGCACGGCGATGTCGGTCTCTCGTCGGCCTCGGTCCGCAACATCATGGCCGAGCTCGAGGAGCTCGGCTACGTCCATCAGCCCCACAAGTCGGCCGGCCGGGTCCCCACGGACCACGGCTACCGCTGCTTCGTCGACTTGCTGCTGGAGCGGCGGCGCGGCACGCAGCCGACGCGGGAGGTCGAGGCGCGCCTGCGCCAGGCGGGGACGCTCGGCGACGTCCTGTCGAACGTCTCGCACGAGCTCTCCCTGGCGTCGCGGCACCTGGCGTTCGCGCTGATGCCGCAGGTAGCGTCGGGCACGTTTCGCCACATCGAGTTCGTCCCCCTCGACGGCACGCGCATTCTGGTCGTCGTGTCCACGCAGGACGGCCAGGTCGCGCACAAGGCGATCGACCTCGGCGAGCCGATCGGCCGCGGTGCGCTGGAGCAGGGCGCGCTCTACCTGAACCAGGAGTTCGCCGGACTGCCCCTCTGGGAGGTCCGCGCCGCCGTCGTGGAACAGCTCCGGCAGGAACGGATGCTCTACGACCAGCTACGTTCCTCCGTGCTGCGGCTCGCCAGTTCCACCCTCGAGGACATGGCGCCCCAGGACCGGCTCTTCGTGGAGGGCACGGGCTTCCTCGTCGAAGGGGTGTCCGACGGCGAGGATCGCGTGCCCCTCGCCACGCTGCGCGCTCTGCTCGCGCTCATCGAGCGCAAGGACCTGCTGGTTCGGCTCCTGCACGAGTACATCGAGGGTCCCGGCCTCACGGTCGTGATCGGCACCGAGCACATCTCCCCGGAGATGCGGCACTTCAGCCTGGTGACCTCCACGTACTTCGATGGCGGGTGCACCGGCAGCATCGGCATCATCGGTCCTCGCCGCATGCGCTACTCGCGCGCCATCGCCGCCGTGGACAGGGTTTCGCGAGCCGTGAGCCGCGTGCTCGTCGCGCAGGCGGCATCGTCCGACCATGACAGACGACGTGACAGCCGAATCGCCTGAAGACACCCGCGCACGACCGGACGCCGCCGACACCGCCTCCGAACTGCCGCCCCCCGCAGATGCCGATGACGTGTCGCGGGCCGGTGCCGGCGGCGCACGCGCCGGCGAGGCCTGCGCGCAGGGCGACGCGACCGCGGAGGTCGGGGCCGCGTCGGAGGCGTCAGGCGCAGCGGAGCCCATCGCTGCCGCGGCGGAGGCGCCAGGCGCAGCGGAGCCCATCGCTGCCGCGGCGGAGCCGGAGGCCGCGGTGGAGCCGGACGCGGTCGAGCCCGACGCCGCGGTCGAGCACGCCGCGGTCGAGCCTGACGCCGCGGTCGAGCACGCCGCGGCCGAGCCCGACGTCACGGTCGAGCCCGACGCCGCGGCCCAGCGCGACGAGTACTACGACCTCCTGCTGCGCAAGACGGCCGAGTTCGACAACTACCGCAAGCGGGTCGAGCGCGAGCGGGCCGCCCTCGCGTCCGCCGCTGCCGCCGATCTCATCGAGGAGCTGCTGCCGGTCATCGACAACCTGGAACGGGCCCTCGAGGCGCCGGTGGCCGAAGCGTCGGCAGCCGCGTACCGCGACGGCGTCGAGCTGATTCACCGGCAGATGCTCGATCTGCTGCGGAAGCGCGGCGTGACGCCGATAGAGACCGCGGGCCAGGTCTTCGACCCGAACCTGCACCAGGCCATCGCCCACGAGGAGAGCGGCGAGCACGGGCCGGGCGACATCATCGGAGAGGTGCGGCGCGGCTACCTGGTCGGAAGCCGCCTGTTGCGGGCATCGATGGTCAGGGTGGCCAAGGCGTGAGCAAGCGCGACTACTACGAAGTGCTGGGTGTCGCGCGCAACGCCGACGACCAGCAGATCAAGAGCGCCTACCGGAAGCTCGCGCTGCAGTACCACCCGGACCGCAATCCGGGCGATCGGACGGCGGAGGAGCGCTTCAAGGAGGCGGCCGAGGCCTACGCCGTCCTTGCCGACAAGGACAAGCGCGCTCGATACGACCGCTTCGGCCACGCGGCCGTCGGCGGGGCGTCCGGGAGCCCGGGCTTCGACCCGACCATCTTCGCGGACTTCAACGACATCTTCAGCGGTCTCGGGGGCCTGGGAGACCTCTTCGGCTTCGGCACCGGCGGGCGGCGCGGCCCCGCCCGCGGGGCCGACCTGCGCTACGACCTCGAGATCGGCTTCGACGAGATGGCCTCGGGCACGGAAACCACCCTGCAGATCCCCCGCGAGGAGCGGTGCGAAGCCTGCAACGGCTCCGGTGCCGCGGCCGGGTCGCGGCCCGACACCTGCCCGCAGTGCCGCGGCCGCGGCCAGGTGCGCTATCAGCAGGGCTTCCTCACCGTGGCCCGCACGTGCGGGCACTGCCGGGGCGCGGGCACGATCATCCGCACCCCGTGCAGCGAGTGCCACGGGCGCGGACGCAGGGAGCGACAGCGAAAGCTGACGGTCAAGGTACCGGCCGGCATCGGCAGCGGACAGCGCCTCCGTCTCTCGGGGGAGGGAGAGCACGGAGAGGTCGGCGGTCCGCCCGGGGACCTCTACGTGGTCGTCCACGTGCGGGACCACGAGTTCTTTCAGCGCGAGGACGACGACCTGCACTGCGCCGTGCCCGTCAGCTACCCCACGCTCGTCCTGGGCGGCACGATCGAGGTGCCGACCCTGGCCGGAAGCGAGACCATCACGGTCCCCAGGGGAACCTCGACCGAGACCCGCTTCCGCCTGCGCGGCAAGGGGCTCCCGCGGGTCTCGGCTCGCGGGCGCGGCGACCTCTACGTCACCGTCCGCGCCGAGGTTCCGACGGCCCTCACGCGTGAGCAGAAGTCGCTCATCGCGGAACTCGGCAGGACGATGCCGCCCGGCAAGGCCGAGCCTCTCCGGCCCGTGGCGGCGGCCGAGGGCGAGCGCCCCTTCTTCGATCGCGTCAAGGACATCTTTGGGTGACGCGCGTCCGGCCCTGGACGTAGCGCTGCCGGCCGAGTCGTCCGCACTGCCGGCTCGGCTCGACTGCCTGCTCGACGATCTGCGCCCGGTTGCGATCGAGCCTCGCGACGAATCCGCGCCGCGGGGCGGCCTCCGGGTGCAGCGCGTCCATTTCGAGGCGCACGACGACCGCGCCGCCGCCCTGCACGCCATCACGCGCACCCTCGGCCCCGAGGGCGTGATCGCACGCGCGGTCGACGTGCCCGACGAGGACTGGGCGGCCCGCAGCCAGGCGGGCCTGCGGGCGGTCCGGGTGGGCCGCGTCGTGGTGGCGCCGCCGTGGGATCTCCCGCGGGACGAGGAGACGGCGGGCGCGGTAGTGGTGGTCATCGAACCGTCGACGGGGTTCGGCACGGGGCACCACGCCTCGACCCGTCTCTGCCTGCGCGCCCTTGAGACCTGCCTCGACGCCGCGCCCGCGCCCCGGGACGTCCTCGACCTCGGCACGGGATCGGGGGTGCTGGCGATCGCCGCCCACAGGCTCGGCGCCGCCCCCATCCTGGCCGTGGATCGGGACCGGGACGCCCTGGCCAACGCCAGGGATAACCTGGCGCGCAACGCGGCCGCGCACGCCGTGAGCCTGCGCCTGGACGACGTGGGCCGGCTCGCCGCGCCGGCCGCGGCCATCGTCACCGCCAATCTGAGCGGCGCCGTCCTGGTCCGCCACGCCGAGCGGATCGCGCGCCACGTACGGCCGTCCGGCTGGCTGGTCGCGGGCGGCGTGACGGCCGCGGAGGAGGAGCGGACTCGGGCCGCCCTCGGAGCGGCGCTGACGCCGGTCGCACGCGAGACGGAGGACGGCTGGGTGGCGTTGACCCTGCGGCGGGCCCCGGCCCCGTAATCCCGGACCGCGCCCGACGAGCAACCCCGATGCACCGCTTCTTCGCGCCCGGCGCGGACCGGGCGGACGTCGTCGTCGGTCTGCCGGACGACGAGGCCCGCCACCTCACGCAGGTCCTCCGCCTCGGACCCGGCGACGCCGTCCGCGTCTTCGACGGGCGGGGGCGAGAGCACGCGGCGGTCGTGACCGATGCCGGCCGGGCCGGCGTGCGGGTCCGCACCGGGTGCGCCGTGGCGGCGCCTGCGGAGCCCGGGGTGCGCGTCACGCTCGGTGCGGCCCTGCTCAAGGGCCGCAAGGTCGACGCCGTCGTCCGCGATGCGACCATGCTCGGCGTCCACGTCGTCCAACCGCTCGTCACGCTGCGCACCGAAGTTCCCGCCCGCCGCTTCGGAGCGGCGGCGGCAGAGCGCTGGACGCGGATCGCGGTCGCCTCCGCCAAGCAGTGCGGGCGCGCGTTCGTTCCGCGCGTCCATCCACCGCTGGACTTCGACCGCTTTCTGGACGCGGCGAACGCCGCCGCCGGCCTCCGCCTGCTGCTCGTCGAGCCGGCCGCCGCGGGCGGGGTGGCATCGGTGCGATCCCTGGCCGGAGAGCCCCGCCCCTCGGCGGCCGTGGTCGCGGTCGGCCCGGAGGGAGGCTGGACGGAAGTCGAGGTGGCGCAGGCCACCCGGGCCGGGTTTCGGCCGACCACGCTCGGACGGCGCGCGCTGCGCGCCGAGGCCGTGCCGGTCGCCGCCCTCGCGGTGCTCCACTTCCTGTGGAGGGACGACGATCCCCCCGGCGCGCCCTCGGCGGTCGGGACGGAGGGATAGTAGCTATACTGGCCGCACCCTATGCTGCTGAAGGGCCAGACACTCGGCAAGTACCGGATTCTGGCCTCTCTCGGCAGCGGCGGCTTCGGCGCGGTCTACCTCGCCCGGGATACCTGGATCGACAAGGACGTAGCGATCAAGGTGCCCCACAAGCAGAACCTCAACTTCGCGGAGCACCTGCGGGAGCCGCGGCTTCTCGCGGCGCTCGACCACCCGAACATCGTCTCGGTCACGACGGCGGAGAAGGCCGACAACGTCTTCTTCATCGTGATGGAGTACGTCGCCGGCGAAACGCTGGAGGACGTCATCACGCGCGCCGGCGCTCTCGACGCGACACGCGTGATCAGGTACTCCACGCAGCTCGCCCAGGCCGTCGAGCACGCGCATCGCCAGGGGGTGGTGCATCGGGATCTGCGGCCGTCCAACGTTCTGGTCTCCGAGTCCGGGGTGCTCAAGGTGACCGACTTCGGCACTTCCCGGTTCCTCGAGATGGCGTCGCACAACACGGTCACGGGCAGCCCGCCCTACATGGCGCCCGAGCAGTTCGAGGGGCGTGCGGTCTTCGCCTCGGACATCTACTCGCTCGGCGTCACGATGTATCAGATGGCGACCGGCATGCTGCCGTACGACACGCCGACGCAGCGCGACCTGGCGCGGCTGCGGCGCGGCGAGCTCGTCGAGCCTCCGCGCCTGCGCAAGCCGGATCTGCCGCACCGGCTGAACGACCTGATCATGAAGGCGCTGGCGCCGGACGTCCCCTCGCGCTACCAGCGGGCCGGGGACCTGCTCGGCGACCTCGAGCGGGCCGGCTTGGCCGCGCCGGATGCGGCACCGCCGCCGACGCCGCCCCGAGGAGCGGGCACGGAACGGGCCGTCGACGAGCCGCGGCGCGCCAAGACCCCGCGCCGCGGACGGACGCCGTCCAGCCGCTTCTGCTGGCAGTGCCTGAAGCCG
>JAPOWL010000578.1 GCA_026707615.1 Acidobacteriota bacterium
TCCGCCTGCGGGACGCCGCGGGCCGCGAGCACCGCCTGGCGGACTACCGGGGCGCCTGGCTGCTCCTCGTCTTTCACCGCCACCTCCGCTGACTTCCGTGCCGCCGCCACCTGCTGCAGTTGCAGCAGGCTGCACCTATGCTGGCGGCGCTCGACGTGCGCGTGCTGGTCGTCACCTTCGAGCCGCCCCCCGCGGCGGCCGGCTACGCCCGCGAGACGGGCTGTCCATGGCCCGTCGTCTCCGACGAGGGCCGCGCGCTGTACGACGCGTACGGGATGCGGCGAGCGAGGCTGCGCCACCTCGTGGGGCCGGCGACCTGGGCGGCCTACTGGCGCGAGCTGCGGCAGGGCGTCCTGCCGCGCTGGCCGGCGGCCGACACGTTCCAGCAGGGGGGAGACGTCCTGATCGATCCCGCCGGGATCGCGCGCCTCGTCCACGTGGGCAGCGGGCCGGGAGACCGCCCGCCCGTCGAGCGCATCGTGCAGGCGCGCCGCCTCGCGTCCGCGGCCCGCGAGGGGTAGCCAGGAGTCTGCGCCGCAGAACGTGCGATTCGGCTTGTTGCTGCCCGCGCAGACTCCCAACGCAGCCCGCCAGCGCGCGCGAGCCCTGCCCGGGCGCGTGGCAACCCGCCGCGGGCGCGGCGCCGCGAGTCGCCGGTTCTACGGCGCAGGTTGCCCGGGGCGGGCCGTCCGGAGCAGCGTACCCCACCACGCGTCGAACGGGTGCACCTCGGCGACGCGGGCGTGGCCGCGGTAGACGGGGCGCCCCTCGTTGGCCCATGCGAAGAGGGAACCCTGGAGGTTGTGGACCTCCGCGACGCCGCGTTCCCGGAGCCGGGCGGCCAGCGCGGACGAGCGGACGCCGACGGAGCAGTAGGCGACGACGAGCGCACCCGCCGGCGAGTCGCGGATGATGCGAATCGCCTCGTCGGCCGTCGGCGCGTGGTGCGCCCCCGCCAGGTGGGAGACGGCGTACTCCTCCGCCTCCCGCGCGTCGAGCAGCACGACGGGCCGCCGGCCCGCATCGAGCGTCTCCGCCAGGAGCACGGTCGTCATCTGGGGCACGCCCGGATAGCGCTCGGCGATCAGGCGGTCGACGTCGATCCAGGACGGCCCGGGCGGGCCGGGAGCGCACGCGGCCGCCGCGACGAGCCACAGCGCCAGCCCCGCGGTGCGGCCAACCGGTCCGAAAACCCCGGGCGAGCGGTGCGGGTTCCGGGCGCGCATCGGGCTATCGCCGCCGAACCCGTCGCGGGCTCCGCGTTCGGCCCCAGCCCCACCGCCCCAGCAGCTTGCGCCGCGGAACTCCACTGCGTTGCATCCTGCGGCGCAAGCTGCTAGGCCCGGCGCCGATGCAGGCGATGCCGGCTGACCGCGAGCGCGGCCTCCGCACGTTTGGGATCCACGGAGCCCTTGAAGTACGCGCCCTCGTCGATGGCCACGGCCGGCGACGCGATGCGGCCCTCCACCGATCCGCTGGGTCGGATCTCCACCAGCTCGGACGCCGAGAAGGTGCCCGTCGCGCGCCCCAGGACGGTTACCGTACGGGCCGCGACGTCGGCCGTGACGGTCGCATCGTGGCTGATGGCCACCCCGTGCTCCAGTACCGTGAGCGTGCCGTCGAAGCGGCCCTCGATGATCAGGTGCTCGGAGGCCGTCACCTCGCCCTTGATGCTGACCGTCCGACCGAAGCGGGTGACGTCTTCGGACGGGCCGGCGCCGGGGGCGGCACCGGGTGCCTCGTCAGGGAGCTGAATGGGCCGCACCTTGGGCACGCCGTCCCTCCGCCCGCCGATCGGTCGCGGCGGCAATGCACGAAGTGGAGCGGGAGACGGGGGTCGAACCCGCGACCTTCAGCTTGGGAAGCTGACACTCTACCACTGAGTTACTCCCGCTCAGAAGACTCGGCGGCCAGTCCAGTCTACCGGTCGCCGACCGCCTTGCCAAATGCGGTCCGCGTCAGGCGCCGCGCCGAATCACCTCGAGCACCTCGTCGCGCTTCTCCTCCATCAGCCCCGGGTCGGCCGCCTCGAGATTGAGCCGGATGAGCGGCTCGGTGTTCGAAGGGCGGACGTTGAAGTGCCACTCGGCGTAGTCGACGGAGACGCCGTCCATGCGGTGCACGCGCGCGCCGGCGTAGCGCGCCGCCAGCTGCTCGAGCGTATCGCGCACGGCATCCATGTCGGCCATCTCGGTGTTGATCTCGCCGGAGAGGAAGTACCGCTGTCGGAGCGGAGCCAGCAGCTCGCCGAGGGTCTTCCCGCGGACCGACATCAGCTCCAGGACCAGCAGGGCCGGAATGAAGCCGTTGTCGGCGAAGAAGTTGTCCCGAAAGTAGTAGTGCCCGGTCACCTCGCCGCCGAAGACGGCGTTCTCCTCCCGCATCCGCTTCTTGAAGAAGGCATGGCCCACGCGGTTCATCAGCGCCGTGCCGCCGTGCGCTCCCACGACGTCCGCGACGGCGCGGCTGGCCCGAACGTCGTAGATGACCGTCGCTCCGGGCTGCTTGCGGAGGAACGCCTCGGCGAGCAGCGCCGTGACGAAGTCGCCCGGCACGAATCCGCCCTCACCGTCGATGAAGAAGCAGCGGTCCGCGTCGCCGTCCCACGCGATGGCCCCGTCCGCCCCCTCGGCCGTGACGCGGTCGACGGCCTGACGCCGGTTCTCCTCGATGAGGGGATTCGCCTCGTGGTGCGGGAAGGACCCGTCGATGTCGAAGCAGAGTCGTGTGGTCCGGCACGGCAGGCGGTCGAACAGCGGCGGCGCGACGAGGCCCCCGATGCCGCTGCCGGCGTCGAGCACCAGCGAGTAGGGGCGGACGGCGGCGGGGTCGATGAAGCCCAGCACGTGCTCGACGTAGTCATCGAGGATGTCCGCGGACCGCAGGCGGCCGCGCGCCGCCGGCGGCGCGGGAATGCGGTCTCCGATCACCATGTCGCGGATCTCGGCGATGCCCGCGTCGCCGCTCAGCGGGAGAGCCTGCCGGCGCACCAGCTTCATTCCGTTGTACTGCTTCGGATTGTGCGACGCCGTGATCTCCGCGCCCCCGTCGAGTCCGTCGCGGGCGACCCCGTAGTAGAGCATGTCGGTGCCGGCCAGGCCGTAGTCGACGACGTCGGCCCCCTGGGTGCGCGCCCCGTCGATGAAGGCCGCCGCCAGCTCGGGTGACGACAGCCGCATGTCCCGACCGACCGCGATGCGCCTCGCACCGAGGAAGGCGACGAAGGCCCGACCGATGCGCGAGGCGAGGTCCGCCGTAATCTGATCCGGGTGGATGCCGCGGATGTCGTAGGCCTTGAAGATGCCGGGGTCGGGAGCAGTTGTCATGGGTAGGTTCCTGGGGCGGTGGGGGCTGGGCCGGACACGGAGCCTGCGACGGGTATGGCGTCAGCCGGCGCGTGTGTACGGGGCAACCTGGGAGTCGTCTCCGAGGACCACCGAAGGGCCGAGCTCCGCGTGGGCGCCGATCCGGCACCGGTGGCCGGCCATCGCCTGCCGCACGACGGCGCCGTCGCCGACGACGGTCTCCGGCCAGAGGATCGCGCCGTCCACGACGGCGTCCTGCCCGACGACGACGGAGCGGCCGATGACGCTGCCCGGCCCGATCCGTGCTCCGCGGCGGATCGTGGCCCCCGGGGCGACGAAGCAGGGACCCTCGAGCCGTGCGCCGGATTGCACGGCGGCGCCGTCGGCCACGATCCGGTCGCCCGGAGCGCCGGCGAACGGCGGAGCCGCACAACGGCCTTCCAGGATGTCGCGGTGCGCCTGCCGGTAGCTGGCCGGCGTGCCGATGTCCCGCCAGTAGCCTCGCTCGATGTGGGCGACGAACGTCTCGCCCCGCTCGACCAGCGACGGGAAGTAGCTTCGCTCGATGGAGTACTTCGTGCCGGGCGGGATGCGATCGAACGTGTCCGGCTCGAGCACGTAGATGCCGGCGTTGATGGTGTTGCAGCGGATGTCGTCCGGATCGGGTTTCTCCACGAAGCGGATTACGCGGCCGTCGGGAGCGGTCTCGACCACCCCGTAGCGGGCCGGATCGTCGACCGGGGCGAGGACGATCGTCGCCTTCGCCCCCCGTTCGCGGTGCAGCGCCACCAGGGCCGCGAGATCGATCCCCGTGAGCACGTCGCCGTTGAAGACGACGGTCGTCCCGTCGAGGTGCGGCTCGGAGAACTTGATCGCTCCGCCGGTCCCTAGCGGCTCGGGCTCGACGACGTAGCGGATCGGCAGGCCCGCGCCCGCGCCGTCCCCGACCTGCTCGCGAATGCGGTCCGGCCGGTAGTTGAGGCTCAGGATGACCTCGTCGATCTCCGGAAGGCGCCGGAGAACGTCGATCTGGTGATACCGGAACGGCCGATCGAAGATCGGCACGATCGGCTTCGGGGTGTTTACGGTCAGCGGGCGGAGGCGCGTCCCGAAACCGCCCGCGAGGAGGACCGCCTTCATGCCGCGCGATCATAGCGCGGGGCTTGGGGGCGCGGGGGCGAGGCGCTACAATGGAGGGTGCACGCCGGCGCGCGCCGGGAGCCCCCATGAACCTGCCCAACACGCTGACCTTGGGGCGCATCTTCCTCGTTCCCCTGCTGGTCGTCGTGCTGCTCACCAAGTTTGAGGCCGAGCTGGTCTTCGGCGTTCCGAAGGAGGTCCTCGGAGCCGCCATCTTCGGCCTCGCCGCCCTGACCGACTGGCTGGACGGCTATCTGGCCCGCCGGCGCAACGAGATCACGCAGTTCGGCCAGATGATGGACCCGCTCGCGGACAAGCTGCTCATCACGGCAGCGCTCGTCTCGCTCGTGCAGATGGGCCGGGCCGAGACGTGGATGGTGGCCATCATTCTCGGCCGGGAGCTGGCCGTCACCGTGCTCCGCAGCCTCGCGCACGGCCGTGGGCTCCCGATGCCTGCTTCGAGGCTGGGCAAGCTCAAGATGGTGCTGCAGGTCGTCGCGGTCCTGCTGCTGATCCTGGGCAGCCGGGTCTGGCTGTTCGACGTGCTGGGGCAACTGGCGCTCTGGCTCGTGCTGGTGACCGCGGTCACCTCCGCGGTGCGCTACTACCGCCGCTTCCGCATCCTGACGGAGCCGAACGTGGCCGACTTCGAGAGCGCGCGCGACCGCCGGGCCCGCGACGAGCACGCGAGCGTCGGGCGGGGCGCCGCCACCGGCTGACGCCCGACCTGATGGTCGGGTTGGGAGTCTGCGCTCGGGCGAGAGCCTTGCGCCGGCGGATGTGCGGCGCAGACTCCAGGCGCTGACGGTCGCGCTACCTCACGGGCTGTCCAGGTTCATCGACGTCCTCAGCGCCGCGATCTGCTCCGAGGCGTCCTCCCGGAACTCCGTTTCGGGGTACTCCGCGACGAGGCGCTCGAACATCGGCAGCGCCTCTCGTTCGCGGTCCGATGCCGCCAGCGACGAGGCGAGGTGGAAGTAGATCTGGTCGCGCCGCGTGTAGCCCGGGTCGTCGTCGAGGATCTCGCGGAAGCGGTCGATCGCGCCGGGATAGTACTTGTTGCGGTAGTAGAAGCGGCCGACGATGAAGCTGGCGTCGCTGAGACGGTCGCGCGCCTCCCGGAGCCGCGTCCGCACCTCGTCGAGCAGGGCGTCGTCGACGCCGGAGGCGAAGGTCGGGTCCGTGACCGCCAGCTCGATGAACCGCTCGAACTCGCTGATCGCCTCGTGCGTCTCGGTCTGGTCCCGCTGCGGCGACCGCATCTGCTCGAAGAAGACCATGCCGAGCAGGTACTGCGCGCGCGCCGAGAGCCGGTGCGAGGGATACAGCCTGAGGAACTCGCGGAGATCGGCCTGCGCCGCGACGTAGGTCGCCAGGCTCCCCTCCCGAAAGTACGTCTCGCCGACCCGGAGGCGGGCATCGGCCCGGAGCTCGCTCTGCGGGTAGTTGTCGCGGATCTGGACGAAGTACTCGCGAGCGCGCGTCCACGATTCGTCTTCCATCGCCGCTTCGCCCCGCTCGAACAGCAGCCGATCGGCTTCGGCCGTCGCCGGGGTGATCTCCGGTTCCGGCGTGCCGCACCCGAGGCCGGCGCCCGCCAGCAGTGCGAGGCACGCGACGCCGACCGCGGGATGGAGGTGAGGAAGTTGACCAGGCATGGGAACTCCAACCGTGTCGCTCATGTCAGCAGCGCGCGTATCTCGCTCGGGAGGCGCCGCGGACGCCCTGTCGCGTCGGTGGCCGCGTGCAGCGTGTGCCCGGTCGCCAGCAGCGTCCCGTCGTCCGGGCGGTGCACCTCGTAGCGAAACTCGACCCGGACGGCCGACCGCAGGCCGCCCTGCGTCGACACCTCCAGCTCGTCATCGTAGCGCGCCGGGGCCCGGAAGCTGCAGAGCGCCTCGACCACCGGCAGCAGGATCCCGTCGCGTTCCAGGTCGCGGTAGCGCCGGCCGAGCCTGCGCAGCAGGTCCGTGCGGCCCACCTCGAACCACGTGAAGTAGTTCCCGTAGTAGGCGATTCCCATCGCGTCGGTCTCGGCGTAGCGCACGCGGACGCGGGACGACGTCGATGGCACCGGTCAGCCCTGGCTCGGGACCGCGAGCGTCGTCGCCGGCTGCGCCGCCTCGCGCAGCTTCCGCGTCGCCGCGGCGGCATCGTCGGCTCCAAAGACGGCCGAGGCGGCCACGACGATCTCGGCCCCCGCCGCCACGACCTCCGCGACGTTGCCGGAGTGCACTCCGCCGTCGATCTCGACCGGCGCCGGGTTGCCCGCCGCGTCGAGCAGCCGCCGCACCGCCCGCACCCTGGCGGTGCTGGACGGAATGAACGCCTGGCCCGCGAAGCCGGGGTTGACGGACATCACGACGGCGTAGTCGAGCTGGTCGGCCACGGGTTCGAGAACCCCGGCGGGCGTCCCGGGGTTGAGCGCGACCCCGGCGCGCACCCCGAGCGCGCGCAACGCGCCCAGCGTGCGGTGCAGGTGCGGCGATGCCTCGACGTGCACCGAGATCATCGACGCGCCCGCCTTCGCGAACGCCTCGATGTGCCGTTCGGGCTCGACGATCATCAGGTGCACGTCGAGCGGCACCCGCGCCGCCTGCGCGAGCGCGGCGACAATCGGGATTCCGATCGTCAGGTTGGGCACGAAGCGCCCGTCCATCACGTCCACGTGAATCAGATCGGCGCCACCCGCCTCCACCGCGCTCACGGCGGCCCCCAGCGCCGCGAAGTCCGCGGCGAGAATCGAGGGCGCAATCCGGAGCGTTCGCGGCGGCATCGTCAGCGGCTGACCTCGAGCGAGATCGCCTCGCCCGGGGCAATCTGGAAGCCCGCGGCGGGGGCCTGGCGCAGGATCACGCCGGACGGCACCCCGGGATAGGGGTGGTCGGCCACCACGCTCACGCGAAACCCGCGGGTGCGCAGGATATCCGCCGCCGAGTCGCTGCCCACGCCGATCAGATCCGGCATCACGTAGGTCTGGCCGCGCTCCCCGCGGTTCACGAGGAGCGAGACCGCGTCCCCGCTGCCCGACGGGGGAGGCTCCTGGGCGACGACGGCGCCGGTCGCGTAGCGGCCGGACCGGATCTCGGCCACGCTCTCGATGACGACGTCGTTGTCGAGGAGCCGCCGGCGCGCGCCGCTCTCGGATTCGCCGATCACGGGCGGCACCTCGCCCGCCGTCGGCCCCGAGCTCAGCCAGAGCTTGACGCTGCGCCGGCTGCGGGTCGTGGCGCCGGGGCTCGGGTCCTGCTCGGCCACCTGGCCCGCGTCGATGGTCGCGTGGATGCGGCGGAGCGGCTGGAGGCGGGCGGTGAGCCCCGCCGCCGCCAGCTGCGACGTCGCTTCCTCGACCGTCTGCCCGGTCACGTCGGGCGTCGGGACCTCGCGGGTGCGGATCGCCAACTGCAGCCCGGCGAGGGCGGAGAGCCCGAACGTCGCCGCCAGCGCCCCCGTGAGAGCGACGAACCGAACCGCCCTTGCGACCTGAGCCGGGACCTTCATTCGATCCTCCAGTGTAGTGGAAGGGCTCCGACCCGACCAAGACGGGCCGGTCGCGCGCCCGCTCCGAGGCCGGGGGTCTGCGCCGCCGGACCGGCGACGCGCGAACTCGCTGCCCGCGCAGACTCCCGACGCGCCCACCAGGGCGCGCGTCAGGTCCGTCGTCGAAGCACCGCCCCGAAGAAGGCCTGCAGCCCGTCCCGGAACGGCAGGGTGCGGAAGTGGCTCTCCGCGTCGACGAAGCGCGCCGCCTCCGGCGCCGCCGGCCGCACGGCCTCGAAGTGGGGGTGCGTGCGGCGGAAGCGGGCGACCACGTGCTCGTTCTCCTCCGGTTCGCTCGAGCACGTGGCGTAGACGAGCCTGCCCCCCGGGCGCACCGCGCCGGCGGCGCGGGCGAGGAAGGCGTCCTGGCGTAGGGCCAGGGCGGCCAGGCGACTCGGGGTGACCCGCCAGCGGATGTCCGGATCGCTGCGGAGGGTGCCGAGCCCCGAGCAGGGCGCGTCCACGAGCACGCGGTCGAACACCGGAACGAACGGCAGCGGGGCGGTGGCGTCGAGGCGCACGACGTGGACGCACGCCGCGCCGCAGCGGCGGACGGTTTCCTTGAGCACGGCCAGCCGGCGGGGGCGGAGATCCGCGGCGACCAGCACGCCGCGCCCTCCCATGGCTCCGGCCAGGTCGACCGTCTTCCCGCCCGGCGCCGCGCAGGCGTCGAGCACGCGCATGCCGGGCCTCGCCGCCACGAGCGCCGCCACGAGTTGCGCGGCCTCGTCCTGCAGCAGGATGTCGCCGCGCGCGAACGCCGGCGTGCCGCCTGGATGCGCATCCCGGGCCGTGAGGGCGCGCGGCGCCCAGCGGCCGGCCGACGTCCGCACGCCCTCTGCGGCGAGGCGCTCGGCGATTTCGGCGGGAGCACCGCGGAGCCGATTGGCGTGGAGCGTCACCGGCGCCGGCTCGTTGTCGAAGCGTGCCCACGCCGCCGCCGCGTCGAACCCGTGGCGGTCGAGCCACCGCTCCGCCAGCCAGCGCGGGTGGGACAGGGTGATGGCGAGGTAGTCGAGCGCCCCGGCGCTCGCCTTCTCCGCCCCGGCCGGCGGCGGGGGCGGCAGCGACGCCGTGCACCCCGGGTCGGAGAGCCTCCGGAGCAGGCCGTTCACGAATCGTTCGGCCCCGGGCCGGGCGACGGCACGGGTCAGGGAGACCGCGTCGTGCACCGTCGCGCGCGCCGGCACCCGGTCGAGGAACCGCAGCTCGAAGGCACTGCTGCGCAACACGTCCAGCACGCCGGCGTCGATGTGCCCGAGAGGCCGCTCGGAGACCTGGGCCAGGAGGTGATCGATCGCGGCGCGCCAGCGCAGCGTGCCGGTCGCGATGGCGCCCGCCAGCGCGCGGTCGCGCGAGTCGTCCAGGCGGCCCCGGGCGCGCTCGAGGGCCGTGGCGAGGTCCGCGCGGCCGGTGTGCACGGCGCGGAGGACCCGGTGGGCGGCGCGGCGAGCCGGCGAGATCACGGGGCCGGATCGAAGCGCATGCCCGCCGTCCAGCGGCGCCCCGCCAGAAACGCGCGCGCCGCGAGTGGCCGCCGCCCCTCGGGTTGGATCTCGGTGATCGCCAGGGTCGACCCGCCGCCGGCGGCCGCGACGAGCCTGTCCCCGGCGGCCTCGACCAGCGTGCCGGGCGCGAGGTCGACGGCGCCGGCCGGGGCTGCGACGCGGCTGCCCAGCACCAGGTAGCGCGCGCCGTCGAGATGGGTGAACGCGTGCGGCCAGGGGTGCAGGCCGCGCACCTGGTCGTGGATCGCGCGGCCGGGCCGGCGCCAGTCGATCCGGCCGTCTTCGCGGCTCAGGCGCGGAGCGAGAGTGGCCGCGCCATGGTCCTGCGCGGTCTCGACGGCGGTTCCGGCGTCGAGCGCGGCGACCGCCTCCATCAGGAGGTCGGCCCCGAGCTCCGCCAAGTCCCGCTCGACCGCGGTGCTCGTCTCGTCGGGGTCGATCGGGCGTCGTCGCCACGCGAGCATCGGGCCGGCGTCCATGTCCCGGACGAGGCGGATGATGGTCACTCCGGTCGTGGTCTCGCCGGCCAGGATCGCACGCTGGATCGGCGCCGCGCCGCGGTACATGGGGAGCAGCGACGCGTGGACGTTGATGGTGCCGAGCCGCGGCGTCGCGAGCAGGGGGTCGGGAAGCAGGCGGCCGTAGGCGGCGACCACGGCCAGGTCGGGCCCGAACGCCGCGACCCGCTCCCGGAAGGCCTCGGAGGCGAGCCGCTCCGGCTCGAGGACCGGGAGGGCGTGCTCGGCCGCGAGGCTCTTGACGGCAGACGGGCTGACGCGCCGTCCCCGGCCCCGCGGCCGGTCCGGCTGCGTCACGACGGCGACGACCCGGTGCGGGGAGTCGAGGAGGCGCCGGAGCGTCGGCAGCGCGAAGTCGGGAGTCCCGAAGAAGACGGTCTTTACCATTTCCCGGCGCGCTGCAGCTTGTGGATTCTGCGTACGATGAGCTCGCGCTGCAGTCCGCGGAGCCGGTCCAGGAAGAGCGAGCCGTCCAGGTGGTCGAGCTCGTGCTGCAGCGCGCGCGCGAGGAGGCCCGTCCCTTCCACCTCGTGCGGCTCTCCGTCGCGGTCGAGGCCGCGGACGACAAGGCGGGACGGCCGGCGGACCTTCGCGGCGAACCCCGGCACGCTCAGGCACCCCTCTTCCTCGCTCTGGACGCCCTCCTCTTCCACGACGACGGGGTTGACCAGGACCACCAGGCCGTCGGGGTTGCGGCCGACCGACGGATCGGCCACGAACACCCGCAGCGGAACGCCGACCTGCGGTGCGGCCAGACCGACGCCCGGCGCCGCGTACATCGTCTCGATCATGTCGTCGATCAGGGATTGCAGATCCGCCGTGATCTCGACCACGTCGCCGGCCCGTTGCCGGAGCACGCCGTCGCCGTAGCGCACGATGTGACGGATCATGGACTGCAATTGTAGTGTGCGGGCACCCGCGGCCGGCAGATTCCTTGCATGCCGGCCGGCGCGATGCCTGGGCGAGCCCCCTGGCCGCGCCCGCGGCCCGACCGACCCCGCGCGGTGTCGAGCCGCACCGCGAGCGAGCCCGCCGAGCCGGCCGAGCTGCTCGGCGCCAGCCCCGCCATGGTCGAGCTGCGGCGCGCCGTGCTCCAGGCCGCCGCGGCGCCGTTCCCGGTGCTGGTGGAGGGAGAGAGCGGGACGGGGAAGGAGCTCGTCGCCCGCTCGGTCCACGCGTGCGGGCCCCGCCGGGCGCTGCCGCTCGCGGCCATCAACTGCGCCGCCTTCAGCGACGAGCTGCTCGAGACGGAGCTGTTCGGGCATGCCCGCGGCGCCTTCACCGGCGCCGTCGCCACCCGCCGCGGCCTGTTCGAGGAGGCCTCGGGCGGCACCCTGTTCCTCGACGAGGTCGGCGAGCTCTCGCCCCGGGCCCAGGCCAAGCTCCTGCGCGTGCTGCAGGACGGCGAGATCCGGAAGGTGGGCGAGAGCGTCTCCCGCCGCGTCGACGTGCGCATCGTCGCGGCCACCAACCGGCGGCTTCGCGACGAGGTCGACGCGGGCCGCTTCCGGGCCGACCTGCTCTACCGCCTGGAGGTGATCCGGCTCGACGTGCCGCCCCTGCGGGCTCGCCGCGAGGACATCGCGCTGCTCGCGAAGCACTACTGGGACGAGACGGCGCGCCAGCTCGGCGGCCGGGGGCCGCTCGCCGCGCGCACGGTGGCGGCGCTGACGGCCTACGACTGGCCGGGCAACGTACGCGAGCTGCAGAACGTGCTGGCGGGGATGGCGGTCGCGGCCCCGGTGCGCGGCCGGGTCGGGCCCGACGCGCTGCCGGCCCACGTGGCCGGCTCGGAGGCCGAGACCCGCCCGACCCTGGAGGCGGCGCGGCGCGACTTCGACCGGCAGTTCGTGCGCGAGGCCCTCAGCCGGGCCGGGGGGAGGCGGACCTACGCGGCGCGCGAGCTGGGCCTGACGCGGCAGGGGCTGGCGAAGCTGGTCAAGCGGCTCGATCTGTAAGGCCCCGACGACCGCCGCGGTCGGCCGCATCCGGCGGGCGGGCCGGCGTCGTGCCGTCCGTTCCGATCACCCGGCCGTTGGCGAGGACTACATGCTGGAATCACTGGTCTGACGGGCCTGCCGCGCTGTGCCGGTGGCATAATCGGCGGATCAAGGAGG
>JAPOWL010000225.1:0-5345 GCA_026707615.1 Acidobacteriota bacterium
CGCCGTTGCGGCAGCGCCTCGTCGTCGGGATCGATCCGGGCATCCACCTGGTCGCAGGCATCGAGCCAGTCCGAGTCCGCGGTCCGCCGCGCCTCCAGGCGGTCGGTCGTCTCGCCGCGGTCCTCCGGCGCGAACTCCGGGTACCGCTGGGTTCTCATCCCGCTGGGGCGCACAGCCTGACGAAACCGCCCGCGCCTGGCCATGAGACCTACCCCGCCGCGGCGGCCTCGCCCACCGGCTCCGCCGCCGCGCCCGCCGGCTCCCCGCCGTCGAGCTCGAGCTGGTCCTCCGGCGGGCTCTCGCCCGCGTCCTCCTCGAGCACGGTCTCGTAGAAGTCGCGGTCGGTCCCGAAGATGGCCTGCGCCGCGCTGGCCTCGGACATGACCACGACGTCGACCGAGAGGTTCCACTCCCGGATCCGGTCCATCGTGAGCACGACGGTCCGCGCCCGCGACTGCATCGCCGCCTCGTATTCCTCGCGCGTCTCCGGCACGAGCGCGAGCTCGACCACGCCGTGACGCTTCAGCCTCTGCTGCTTCATCGACCTGCCCTCCCGCATGCCGCGCCGGCTAGCGGCCCGGCGACACCGGCCGCACCGGGTGACGGCGGCCGTACTCGGTATCCGGTTCCCGCACACCGAGCGACCGGCACGCGCGAACCACGGTGCGCTCGGCGTAGTCCCGCGGGTTCGCCTTGTCGCCGCGGAACTCGGCGAGCTGCTGGATGAGGAGCCCCGGCGACTCCCCCGCGCGCAACGCGTCGACCACGCCGTGCCAGTCCGCCTCGGACTGCGACGCCGGCTGGCGCCGGCCCCCGATGTAGCGCGCGGGGGCACAGGGCGCCGCGGCCTTCGGAACCGTGGGCGCCAGCGGCGCGGAGCGCGCGGGCACCACACCGCGGAAGGCCCTCGGCTCCCACCACTGGGAGCCGGCGCCCCGCGGGTCGTACGCGGACCGGGGGACACGCGCGACGCGCACGCCGCCGCGGTCCGGCTTGCAGTTGATGAAGCCCGGCACGCGCATGACGCGCGTGACGTCCACGACCGCCGGGTCCCCCTCGTACGCCGCGGCGAGCCGCCGGTTGGCCTCCTCGGCCCCGGCCGCCGTCCACGCCGCCGGGTCGACATGCCACAGCACCTGCCACCGGCCGACCGACGAGCGGACCACCGCGGCCGGCATCGGCACGCGCCCCGAGCGCACGTCCCGCATCAGCCGGCCGACGCGCCCGTCGCCGTCCGTGTCGAAGTCGACCTGCAGGCGCCGGACCTCCGCCACCTCGCGGCTCGAGCCGGGCACCGTCGGATTGACGCCGCAGAACACGTCGCTGCCCGTCTCGTTCGCCACGCGGAGCAGCCGCTGGCCGGAGGGATGGCACCAGTGGCCCGCGAGCCGGGAGAGCTGCCTCACGCCGGGCCCCGGACGCTGGCGCAGGATGACCGTGGCGTGCTCGCCGGGACTGAACAGCTCCGAGAACCACTCCACGGCCGCGCGGTGCCAGGCCGCACGGCCCGACCGGCGCGGAGAACCGCTCACCGCCCTCTCCCGGCCGCGCCGCGCGCGACGCGATCGGCGACGGCGAACCGAGCGGGGACGGCGGGGGAGCGGTCCGGTTGCAGCACACGGACCGGTTATACGGCGAGGGGAGACGGCAGGGGGGCGGTTGTACCCCAAGCGGTAGTCACTACCGGCCCGGACCGCAAGTGCGCGCACCGCGCGCGTGGATCAGGACGAAGGAGGGCTGGACATCAAGGAGTCGGGATCGACGACGACGACGACCGTGCCGGCCAGG
Organism: Acidobacteriota bacterium; assembly: GCA_026707615.1. Taxonomy (GTDB): domain Bacteria; phylum Acidobacteriota; class Vicinamibacteria; order Vicinamibacterales; family UBA8438; genus JAGWAJ01. The sequence goes on from JAPOWL010000225.1 coordinate 1,789, forward strand.
TGATCGTGGAGCGCGCGCCGGCGCTCGTCGAAGAGGGCGACGCCGAACAGGAGCCCGCGGCCGAACAGCAGTTGGAGGACCTTCGCCACGTAGCGGACCGAGCACCACAGCGCGTCGGGAGAGCCGGCGACCCGGAGGCCCGCGCCCATCTTCCCCACGGTCCGCCCGCCCAGCCGGGTCTCGCACAGCACGAAGTAGACCCAGCCGCCGACGAACATCGACGCGGGGTAAAGCCCGGGTGGAGGCGCCAGACCGATGCCCACCGCCAGCACCACGCGCAACGCCTCGTCCACCGCGATCCCGATCGCGGTCACGACGACGAAGTCGGCCCCGGCCGCCAGCAGGCGCGCGCGAAGCGGCGCCGCGGCCAGCCTGCTCTCCGCTCTCGCCTCCATCGAGCCTCCAGCCACCGATCGGATCCGCGCCCGGCCATTATCCCCGGCGGCCCGGTCCGCACAAGGCCGCGTCCGGGAGACGCGCGCCGGCTCCCCTCCCGGCGCGCGCGCCGGGCCGCTGCCGCCGAGCCTCCCGCAACCCTGGGGGCCTACCCCGGGGGCCTACCCCGGGACAGGAACACCCCGAGAATCGAGACCCGCCGGATCCCGGAGCGCCAGACCCTCGGGAGCCACGAGCCGCAAGTCCCTTTCCGACAGGCGCTTACCGCGAAACACGAGATCCCCGGGGGCCAACCCCGAGACTGGTCTGAGTGACCCTGAGCGACCCCGGTCCGGGCCGTAAGGCTCCCGGCCCGCAAACTGCGCGGGCCGATGAGCCTCACTCCCGAACCGACCGGGGTCGCTCAGGGGCCATTCTTCCCTGCGGGAAGGCTCGACGCGCCGCAGCGCGCACGCGAACCTGGCGCCGGCCAGGGGGCCGCCCCACGGGCAGGACCCCGCGGCCGCCAGCAGCCGCTTCACACGCAAGGCCCGCCGGGACCGGCGACAACAGGACCGACGGCAACGCCCTCGCCGCGTCGAACCGACGCACGCTTGATGTACGCACGCAACCATCGCGGCCCAGACGACACGATACTGACGCATGCGCGCAGTGCGGCAACACCCTCGACCGCGGGAACACCCGCATCGCGCCAACGCGCGCACGCGTCAAGTGACGCGAACGTGAAGGCACGCGCACATGAAGCCGCGCACGCGTCAATCGACGCATACGTCAATACGTCAAACGACGCACACGCGCTGGAGCGCCCGATGACAGACATCGACGCCGCAACGCGAACCGAGCGTCCGGATGCCCCGCGGCCCCGGGTGGTCAGCGTGCTCTCTCAGAAGGGCGGCACGGGCAAGACGACGCTGTCGTGCGCCCTCGCGGCCCTGGCCACCCGGGCGGGGACGGCAACCGCCATCCTCGACCTCGACCCCCAGGCCTCGGCGGCGAAGTGGCACGACCTCCGGCGGGCCAACGGCGAGGAGGACCCGCCCGTCTTCGCCACGCCGAGCAGCCGAATGCAGGCCCTCGTCGACGCCCTCGGGCAGGACGGGGCCGAGCTGATCGTGACCGACACGGCGCCCCACAGCGGCGCCGACGCCGTGACCGTCGCGAGGCTCAGCGACCACATCCTCATACCGCTCCAGCCCAGCTTCCCGGATCTGGCCGCCATCACGAGGACGATCGACATCGCGGAGGTGGCGAGGACCCCGGCGACCATCGTGCTCAACCTCGCGCTCGTCAACCACCCCAGCACGGGAGACGCGCGGACCGTCATCGCAACCGCCGACGCGCCGGCCGCGCCGGTCGTGCTGCACCGGCGCGTTGCGCACGTCAACAGCTTCAATCTGGGGCGCTGCGCGGCCGAGTACGAGCCGGCCGGGAAGGCGGCAGGCGAGCTCCGCGCCCTGTTCGGATGGCTGCAGGGCGCCGGCATCGTCCCGGCCGCCAGAAAGGGGCGGGCTGCATGACGCCCACGCCGCGGCAACGCACCGGGCTCGCCAGCGCCTGGTCCGAGACGCACCGGCGCGTGGTCGGCGGCCAGCGCCCGGCGCCGCCCGACCCGCCCGGCGAGGCCGAGGCCGCCGACGCGCGAGCGGAGCCGGCCGCGCGCAACGGCCGGAACTGGAAGTATCTGAGCGCGCGGCTGCCGGCCGACGTCCACAAGACGCTCCGGCGGCTCAGCGTCGAGAAGGACGTCAGCCTGCAGGAGATGGTGGTCGAGGCGCTGCGCGCCTACGTCCGAGAGCAGAAGGAGAGCTGACAGATGCCGCGGTGGAACGTCCCGAAGCTGACGCAAGCCGGCGTGATCGTGCTCCTCGTCGCCTCGACCGGCGCGGCCCTGACGTGGCTCGCCCAGGCCCCCGGCCCCCAGCGCGCCGCCAGGGGACCCGACCGTCCGGCGCCTCCCGCGCCGCCGCCGCTGGACACCCCGGCCCCACTTCCGGCCCCGGGCGTGCCGGCCGTCCCGGCGCCGCCGCCCCCAGACGCCGCCAACCCCGCCGCGGCCGTCTCGAACCCCGTCGACACCGATCCGCCCGAAGCCGCGCCGCCGGTACCCACGCCGCCATCGCGAACGGCGCCCTGGCGCGTGATCGACCCGGGCGCCTACTCCCTGACGCCCGCGACGGTCGCGCTGCACGCGCGCCTCCCGGGCGCCTACGAGTGGCCCCTGCCGGGCGTCGACCGGCTCGAGCTCATCTGCTTCCATGAACCGGGCGGGCCGGCCCACCTCTCCGTCATGCAGACGGCGGACGGACGGCTGTTCCACTGGGGCGAGGAACGCCGCTTCCTCGAGGAGCACCTCCGCGCCGGCGGCATCGACTCGCGCGAGATCCGCACCGTCGCCGACCCCGGAGCGTTCATGGAGCCGCTGCGGGCCGCGGCCCACGCGGCGTGCGAACGGAGCCTGCGGGGCGCGAGCGCGCCTGACGCCCCGGAATAGGCCGAGGCGGATCGCCCCCCAACGCACAGACGAGCGGCCGAGACCGACGTCGCCCGCCGGCCGGCACATCAGCCGCCGGGACGCCGATCCGGGAGACGCGGTCCACCGCTGCCCGAAAACGGCGAAGCACCGAAGGAACCGGGCCGCCACGCACACCCTCCCCCTGTGCAGCCGTCCGCCGGGGGAACGATTGGCGGCGGCAGGTCCCGCACGACCGCGACAGGTCCATCCACAACGCGAAGCCGCAACTACTTGTACGGTCTCTGACTACTTGAACTCCGAGCTACTTGTACGTACGGGGGGCGTTTATGCGGGCGCACGAGCGTCGTGGGGGGGTGTTTATGCGGGCGCCGGCCCCGATGGCGGGGGGGCGTTTATGCGGGGAACACTGCCCCGTTTCACACCCCTTCTGTGGAAACCTCCGGAGAGACGCGCGGAGGCGACGGGCGCAGCACGAGCAGCCCCTTCGGCGTGGAGTACGAGAGCTGGGGCCAGGCGATCCGGATCTTCCCGAGCTCGCGCAGCACGTCCCTGCGGAAGTCCTTGACGGACCGGCCGGGCTCCAGCTCCGGGCGAAAGGCGAACTGCCGGTACACCTGCCGCCACGTGAGAGAGAGCGGGCGGTCGAGGCGGAACAGGCGGTAGGTCAGCCACAGGTACAGGTCGAGGC
>JAPOWL010000225.1:5681-12108 GCA_026707615.1 Acidobacteriota bacterium
CGAGACGCCTCGACCGGGTCCTCACCGCCTCCGTGCAGATCCACGCGAGCAGCAGCCTCGGCAGCACCCCGAAGGGCAGCCGCGGCTCCGGGCCGCCCGCGATCACGACCAGCGCGTAGCGGCCGTTCCGCCGGACGTAGTGGGTGAGCGTGCCGGGGTCGGTCCGGGGCAGCGTGCAGAGCGCCAGCAGGCGGACCATGAACCCGACCTCGGGCTGCCGGTCGGCCACCCGGATCAGGCCGTCGATCTGATCGTCGCGCGTCCAGTGGCCGGCCCGCGGCACGGGACGCGCCGCTTCCGGTCGAGCACGTGGGCTGCCGGGGTCCAACCCGGGCAGCGGCGGCGCGAGGACGTCGGACAGCCGGGACCACGTCTGTGCGGGCCTCGCGGGGGCGGCGCCCCGCACGGACCGCGGGCGAGGTGGGGCGGTCAGTCTCGGAGGCATGGCCCGCGCGGCGCACCCCGCGCCCCGGCTCCCGAAGGCTGGGCCCGGAGACCACCCGGAGCCCGCACACCGTCCCGAAGGGTCGCCGGCGGCAGCCCAGGACGATGCGGCTCTTCGATGTGACGGGCGGCATGACGCGCCGGACGCGGACGCACGCGCCGGGGCGGCGCGTGCGCGAGGCGGGACGATGGCGGCCGCCCCGTCGGTCCCGACCGCTCTACGGAGTCCCCTTCCCCTCCGGCCGTGCTCGCTTCTCGAGCTGGACCAGGCCCAGCTTGATGGCGTTCCGCAGGATCACGCCCGGCTTGAGGTTGCTGCTGGTCGCGACCTGCCGCACGCGGTCGTACCAGTAGGCCGACAGCGCGACCGAGCGCCTGACCGTGTAGCACCTCCGCTTGTCGGCCGCGGGATCGGGGTCGTGCAGCGCGTCGTTCGGATCCTCCATGCGTCACTCCTTCGCAATCCGGGATCTCCCCTCCGAAGAGCGTCGGCGCCGAGCCGGACCGCAGCACCGGACCGCCGTGTCGCCGTTGCCAACCAGCCACGCCTTGTGGACAACCAGGGCCGGATCGCTACCGCCCGGACGCTCGGGAGCCGCGCCATCGCCCGGTCTCTCCCGCCGCCAGGACGCGGCAGTCTGCCGAGCGCTCGCCGTTGTCGCATCGGTGCGCTTCGACCCACTGGTCGACGACCTCCTGCGTCCAGCGGGGGCTGCCGTTGGGGAGTCGAACCGGCGCTTGCGGGAACACGCCGCCCTCGAGCATCTTGTAGACGCTCGACCTGGAAACCGCGAGCTGGGCCGCTACCGCCCGGACCGTCAAGAGCTGCGCCATCGCTGGGTCCCTCCTGCGTCACCACGCGCCGGCCCTCGGGCCGGCGGGCTGCCGAATCAGGCACGCACCGGCGTTGTAGCAGGTTCCCCAAACGAGAGTCCCGGTCTGTGGCCCAAGCGGTAGTCACTTTCCGCGCGACACGCAGATGCGTGCAGGTTCGGCCGGAGCCGGCCGCCCTGCGTGTGACTACGCGGCAAGGCGCGCACAACGTGACGCAGCCGTCGCGCGCGCCTTGCCGATTCCTCTTGACGGTGACGGGGCAGGGAATGGGAGCGGCCGCGCGCCCTGCGGTCCGCTCCTCGGCGGTCTCCGGCTCGATCGTCGCCCAGTAGATCCAGCCGTTCGCGGGGTGGTGCGATTCGCCGCTGTCGGCGAGTCCTTCGCCCTGCTGGACGAACCAGCCCGGCTTCGAGAGCCGGATGGTCGCGCAGTCCGGAACTGCGTACCGCTTCGATGAAGCCTTCCGCAGGACCGTGAGCGGGCACCGCTCAACGGGGTCGCGGAAGTCGACGTACGTACAGGCGATCAGATGCCCCGCGTCATCGACATGGTGCCCGTCCGCGAGGTATTCGGAGCTGGCCATGAAGGCTCGGGCGCTGCATCCGCGGCTCCCTCCTCCCTGACCCCGGCCTACCAGCCGAGCGTAGCCCGGCCGAGGAACCCGTTGCTGGCCTCGCCGTGCATCGGGCTCTCCCGCCGCTGCGCGTCAACGCCCAGCTCGAAGTTCACCTGCGCCCGCTCCAGCACTCCGAGGCCGTAGCCGACCCGGTAGTCCCGGCCGTACTGCGAGGTCGACAGGCCGACGCGCGGCGTCCCGACGAAGCGGGCGCCCACCGGCAGCCCGTAGCCCACCTCCGCGTCGACACGGTCGCCCGACCCGTACATCTGGTGCGAGCCCATGCCGTAGGCCATCTGGTTGCCCCAGAGTGCCTCGGCGCCCCCCTGCGCCTGCCCGCCCCACGACGGGGCCACCCGCGCGGTCAGCCCCAGCGGGCTCGACGGCCTCGGGTCCCACCCGAACGACAGCGACATCCCGCGCTCGGTGAACCCTTCGGCCTGGTGCACCACCAGCGTCCGCACCCGCACGTCCAGCGACAGCCCCGTGACCGTGTCGGTGAAGACGAGCCCGCCGCCGACGTCCATACCCGCGCCCGTCTCGGCGTCGCCGGCATCGCGGCGCAGACCCACCTCGACGCTCGGCCGGAGCGACAGCCGACCGCCGGCGAGGGTGAAACCCCGCGACCCCTCCAGCGCCGTGCGCACCCGCGTCACCCCCGCCTCGGAGGCATTCAGCCGGCCCGCCGGGCCGTCGAGCAGATCGCTCGCCGCGCCCACCCACAGCGCATCGGCCTTGAACGCCAGCGCGAATCCGCCGGTGGCCCGCGAGCCGATCAGCTCGCCTCGCGTCCCCACTGCCGACATCGCCATCGACACGCCCGTCTCGAGCGCCGAGGCGCCGTCCGGCGTCAGGTTCAGCGACCCGGTGCCGTAGCCGGTCACGCCCCACACCGACACCCGGTCGTTGACCTGGTAACCCACCCACGGGTAGAACCCGGTCATCGACGTGCTCATCTGCCCGCCGCTCGTGCCGCGGTAACCGCCCAGGCCGAGCGTGCGGCCCACCGACAGGCCCACCGTCAGCGCGCCGCGCGAATAGTCGGCCCCGACCATCGTCGTTCGCACGTCGCCGTTGAGCGACAACGCGTCGTCCAGGCCGCTGAAGTAGGACCGCGAGCTGCGGCTCCACACCGACAGGATGCCGCCGCGGCTCTCGCGGTTCAGCTCCATCTCGGAGTTCGAGAACAGGTCGCCGCCCCCCGCCATCGAGCCGAACAGGCCGCCGCCGTGCGCGCCGGCCGCCGGACCGTAGCCGGTCACTGGCGCGGCGCCGCCTATCGGCCGTTGACCCATCATGCTCATCGCGCCGCCCATGTCGGCCGTGCGCGCGCCGAGGGCGCCAGGGCCTACCGCGTGCGAACCCGTCGCCATCGGGATCGCACCGCCCATCGCACCGCCGCCCATCGGGGCTGCACCCGCTGGCCCCATGCCCATCGGCGCGAACGACGACAGGAAGCCGAGCGCGAAGTCCCGCTCGCTACCCGGCTGGAACTCCCGCCCGGCGAACCGCGCCCGGAAGCCCCGCCGCCGCGGCGCCGCCATCCGCTCCTCGATGTGTTCGACCACCTGCTCGGCCGTCGCCCGCCCGAAGCGCGCCAGCAGCGCCGCCGGCATCAGGTCCTTGTTCTCGATCGTGCCCGTGGCCTCGGCGTCCTCCAGGCGCCCCCCCGTAACGTTCGACAATCGCAACGTGAACGTCTCCGCCCCCTCGTCGTGGGCGTCGTCCACCAGCGCCACCGAGATGCTCTTCGACGTCTCGCCCGCATAGAAAACCAGCCCGCCGTACGTCGGCGTGTAGTCCGCGCCCGCCGTCGCCGTGCCGTCCTGGACCGTCGCGAAGTTCACCGACACCAAGTGTGCGGCGGCGCTGCTCAGGCTGACCTGGAAATCGATGGTTGCGTCCACGCCCTCGGTCGCGCTTGCGTCCGCCACCGAGACCGAGATCGGTGGGCGCCAGTCCACCTTGTGCGCCGGGTCGTGGTCCAGGCCGGCATGCGACAGGTCCGCGTCCGCCTCCGTCGCCGCCGACTGGATCGAGCCCCCGTTCGCCTCCAGCGTGTCGGCCAGCACCGCGATGCCCTGCGTCGAGTAGTTCGGCTCCACCACCGTGTGGGCGAACGTCAGCGCCGAGGTGCCCCCGCCGCTCTCGTAGGCCGCCCACTTCTTGCCCCAGTCCGCCGGGTCCATGTCGATCGCCAGACGCGGCGAGCCCGCCACGTCCACCGCCTCGCTGAACGTCACCGTCACCCGGATCGCCTCGCCGATACCGTACGTGTCGCCGGCAGCCGGACGCGACGACACCGCCACCGACGACACCGCCACCCCGGTCGCCGAGTTGCCCGTGTCGCCGGACTCGAAGGCGATCGTCGCCGAGGTCGTGTTCGAGAGCTTCCTGCCCGCCTCCGTGCATATCGCGCCCGCGGCCGCGCAGTCCTCCGTCGCCGGCAGCGTCACGGTCACGTCGTCGCTCGACCGCGGCCGCACCGTGATGGTCCAGCGCTGGTTCTGCCCCCCCGTCACGCGCCGGGCGCCCGTCACCTGACCGTTGGTCGCCTGCAGCGCCTCGTCTCTGAGGACCTTGTAGCGCAGACGGCCCGGGAAGTTCTCGCTGAAGCGCAGCTCGAAGCTGAACTCCGTCTCGCCGTCGTGGCTGGCAGGCACGTCGTGGAACGACGCCGTTAGCCCGTGTGTTCGCGTCGCCCCCAGGGTGGTCACGGACACGGGTTTCGAGGGCGAGATGACACTGGAGTCCTTGAGCGCGACGCGGAAGCTGTAGTCCGTCCCCGCGCTCAGTCCGGTAACTGTGTGCGCCACCGCGTCGGCGGCAAGCTTCACCACCGTGCTCCAGGTCTCATCCGTCTCCTGCTGTTGCACTTCGCTCCAGATCTCATCCGCCGCCACCTGCGCTACCCACGCGGGCTGGGCGGGAAGCGTCCACGCCAGATCGACCGTCGTCTTCGTCACGTTCGACGCCGTCAAGCCGGTGGCGGGTTGCAGAAGTTCCTGATCACTCGTCCACGACACGACCTGCGTATCCACGTCGCCGAAGTTGGTGACGACCCGGACGCGCCAATAAAAGGTAAAGCCCCCGTGGATCACCGGCCACGTTTGCGAGGTCGCGTCCGCGGCGAGGCGCGCCAGTCCATAGGAGCTAAAGTCCGGGCCCCTCGTGCTACCGGGCCGGGCCATATCCGAGTGAACTTCCACGGCGGTCACGCTCACGCCCGCGGGTTGGGCGGGAAGCGTCCAGGACAGGTTGACTGTCCTCCCGCTCACGAACGAAACGGAGAGGCCCGTGGCGGGCTTCGGAGCCAAGATGGTCACCGGCACGCCGGAGAACGCCTCCACCAAGGTGCCGTCGGTGTAGCGCAGGGGATTGTGCCACCCCTCCGGGCCGTCCGAGTTCTTGGGGACCATGTCCGGGTCGTAGCTCACCGTGACCGTCTGCCCCGGTTCCGCGCCCATGCCGAGTTCGAGTGTGACCGTCCGGTTGTCCATGGCCACCGCACTCGGGTGCACGCTGCCGCTCCCAAGCCCATCGACCGTGAACCCGTGCACCAGCGGCGGGGTGTCCACTATCACTATTCCGGCACCCCCCTTGTCGAATGTGAGCGTCAGCGCCGTCCCGAGGAGCGTCGCGGACTGCGGCTGCGCCTGCGCCGACGCGGCGCCGAGTAGCAGGGCGAGACCGAGCAGGCACGCCGCCGCATGCCCGATGTAGGCAGGGAATCTGGAAGCAGGCGAGGAGGAGGTAGCTTCCCTTGCGTCGCTGCCTCTCTTGGTCAGCATCCACTGCTCGTTCACCCGAACCGGCACGGCCGACCTCGCCAGACATTGCACGCGCGTGAGACCTGAATACATGGCGCTTCTCCTCCCAACCGACACCCCGCGGACACGGCACCGTCACTGCCCGCCTGCCCTTGAGCGACGGTCGGACGGCTCGCGTTCGCGGGGAGGTTTTGCTCGCGATAACTGGACTTATCGCGAGTAAAATCCGCGGCCTTTCGGACTGACCGGGAGGCCGCCGGATGCTGAGTGCGCAGTCGGACTGCGACTTGAAACGCTCGTTCGAGCGAGGTCAGGTAACGAGGGTGGGAGACACGTTGGCCGCCTACTTCGAGGCCGCCAGGGGCGCGTTCAGCCGGAACACGGAACGGGCCGTGAGATCGGATGTGCAGATATTCGCGGCCTGGTGCCGGAGGCACTTCCGGGCTGCGTTGCCCGCTGACGCCGCCGACGTAGTCGCCTTCATCGACGAGATGGCTCGCGTCAAGACGCCGGCGACGGTGCGCCGCTACGTGTCCAGCATCGCCACCCTGCACCGGGCGCTACGGCAGCCGAATCCGCTCGACAGCGCGTCGGTCCGCTTCGCGCTGAAACGGATGCACCGGCGTCGGGGACGCCGGCAGGCGCAGGTCCGGGGACTGACCTGGCCGCTCAGGAACCGGCTGATCGAGGCGGGCGGAGACCGGCTGATCGACGCCCGGGACCGGGCGCTGCTGGCCGTGGGGTACGACACGCTGCTGCGGCG
>JAPOWL010000080.1 GCA_026707615.1 Acidobacteriota bacterium
GAGATCCGCTGGTACTACCAGCACCTGAACGACCACTGGGACCTCGACCACCCCTTCGAGCGGCTGCTGGTGGATACCGCCGTCGCGCCCGATCCGGCGGCCGTGAGCTGGATCAACCCGCGCATCCGGACGGGGGAGGTCCGGCGCGTCCTGACCGGCATCCCGGGCAAGACCGGAATCGTCTACACGCTGGATCGGGAGACCGGAGAGTTTCTCTGGGCGACCCCCACGGTGACCCAGAACGTCGTCAGCAACATCGACGGCGCGACCGGCGCCGTGTCGGAGAACTCCGAGGTCGTCTTCGGCGCCCTGGGCCAGGAGGTGCTCGCCTGCCCGACCCTGCTCGGGGGCAAGGACTGGGAGGCCGGCGCCTACAGCCCGCGGACCAACACGATGTACTACCCGCTGCGCAACACCTGCGCGCGCATGCTGGCGACCGAGGGCGGCGCCCTCGCGATCTACGCGCTCGCGGTCCGCAACCAGCTCTCGCCGGGCACGGACGACCTCGGCGCGGTGCACGCGATCTCGGCCGAGACCGGCGTCACGCGCTGGGTCCACTCGCAGCGGACGGCGACGATGTCGCTCGTGGCGACCGGCGGCGGGCTGGTCTTCGGCGGGGACGTCAACGGCCGGTTCCGGGCCCTCGACGACGAGACCGGCGAGGTGCTGTGGGAGATCAATCTCGGGTCCGCCGTCACCGGCTTCCCGATCAGCTACGCCGTCGACGGCCGCCAGTACGTGGCGGTCAGCACCGGCAACGCGGGCACGGCCTCCGGGTTCACGGCCCTGACACCCGAGATCCGGCTCGGCGCGGCCAACAACCTGTTTGTCTTCGCGTTGCCGTGACCGACGTGTTCTCGAACGGAGCGCGGCAACTTCGTCGGCGATCGCATCTGCGCGAGATTCCGACGGCGTGGGAACGCCTGCAGCGAAGAGAGCGGCTCGCCGACGACCGGTTGCCTGCCGTCTCGCGGTCTCCGCGCGGCTTCGTTCAGGGGCCGGGTCGCCGCCACGGCCAGTTTCCACGAAGAGATCGAGCCGCTGGAGCGGGGTGGCGCGGCGGTCGTGTTCAACGTCTACGACAGGCGGGCTCGGGGTCGGGGCGCAGGTGGCCGCGCAAGGCTGACGCCGGTTCGGCGTGCGCGACCGCTGCGTTCAGGTGGACGTCAATCGACCTCGCGGGCGAGCTCGGCCTGCGCGACGACGTAGAAGTTGGTGCGGTAGCGGATGGGGAACCGGTCGGGATTGACGAGCGTGACGGCGCGCACGCCGAGCGGGCCCAGGTGCGTATTGATCTTGTCGAGGAAGTACGGATTGACGACCGGAATGTCGAGAAACCGCACCGAGAAACCGAACGATCGAAGGCGACGCTGCAACTGGCCGAACGTGTGGAGCGAGCAGTGATCGGACCGCCACGCCGTGAAGCTCCGCCAGCGAATCGTCTCGAACACCGAGTTCGTGACCTTGTTCGGTGTCTGGAGCAGGTAGTGCCCCCCGGGACGCAGCACGCGACGGACTTCCCGCAGGTGCTGGTCGCTGTCCGGGATGTGCTCGAACACGTCGAAGCTCAGGACGACGTCGAAGCGCTGGCGGAAGGGCAGCGCCACACCATCGGCCTGTACGAAGGGCGCAACGGGCGTCGTCTCCGGCAGGGAGATGTCGCAGCCAACGACCGACCCACCGAGCGCTCGCACGTACTCGCAGAGGTAACCGCTGCCGCAGCCGACTTCCAGAACGCGCTGACCGCGCAGCGCAATGCCGCTGGCGCGTAGCGCCCCGAAGTTGGCCTGTCGATTGCCGAAGACCCCCGGTTCTCGCATTCGACTCGGTCAGAAGCGAAACCGGAAGCCGCCGCCGACTTCAGCGCCGCCCACCGGCAGGAAGAGGCGACCCGTCCGCGCGCCAGGAATGTCGACGGTTGCGGTGGCGTAGCGCACGACGAGGCCGACGCCGACATGGCGCGTCGGCATGTACGCCACGTCCACTCCCACATGGCCGCCGACCGCGTTCCGCGTGTGCTCGCCGGTCTGGACGAGGTCGACCCGCACCGACTCGAACGGAGGTCCACCCGCCTCGCGGACCGTCACGTTCGAGACGACGCCCTGGGACACGTTGTAGAGCGACGGGCCGACGAAAAAGGACGCCTCGATGCGCTCGAGAATGGGGATGCGCCAGGCGAGGAAGGCATGAGTCACGCGCTGGCGGTGCGAGAAGGACAGCTCCTGCACCGGCAGGTCGCGGAACGCGCCGTGCCGTAGCGGGTGCGGCACCGTGCCGGTGACGGTCGTCCGGTCGGATGTGGCGAGTTGCGCGTAGCTGGCCCCGACCGACAGGCCGCCCCACAGCCGCAGGCTGCCTCCGACGTCGAGCAGCCCCGCCCCGCCGATGACGTGGGAGGACTCGAGTCGGGCATCCTCGTCGTAGGCACGGAAACCGAGGGTGTCCGTCACGTGGTGGCTCCCGCCCTGGGACGCGCCGTTCACGTGCACGTTGAATCGGCCCGCGAACCACGAGAACCACGTCGGCAGCCCCTCCGGACCGTACGGCGCGTCTCCCTGCGCCGCGGTTCGCTCGGGGCGGCTTCCGTGCGAGCTGCCGGGGGCGCTCGACCCGGCAACCGCACCCACGCCCGGTTGCCAGGCGCCGGTCTCCACCGGCACCCCGGCAAGCGCGACCGCGGCCAGCGCGATCAGCAACGGCTGCACGCGGCGGCGCTCAGTCCTCACGCGGCCCTCCCCCGGCACCGTCGGCCGTCACCGGGGCCGCCTCGCCAGGGACCAGCGCCGACGGCCCCGCATGCGCCGGCGCGGGCTGGTCGTACCGCCGGACGATGACATCGAAGAAGGCGTCGGCCATCAGCCGGTAGCCCTCGACGCTCGGGTGGACGCCGTCGGGCCCGAGGCAGGGCAACGGCCCGCCGCTGCCGGTCGCGCAGCTACCCCTCGTGATGACGTCGTGGATGTCGACGAGCGTTACTTCCCAGGCTGCCGCGAGGGACCGTACTCGACGGTTGAAGTCGGGGATCGCTGCAGCATGCGCGGGCGCCGCGGACGCGCGGACGGGCGGGACGGTAGCCAGGACGGGCTCGGCCCCGGCCTCCTGGATGCGCTGCACCATGCCGTCGAGCGCATCCAGGGCGGCGTTCGAGCTCGCCTCGCCCGGAACGCCCAGGTCGTTCGTACCCTCCATGAGGAGCACTATCTCCGGCCGGTGCTGCGCCAGCGCGGCCTGGAGCCGTGGCGGGGCTTCGGCCGCCCGCTCCCCCGGCAACCCTTCGTTGAAGACGTGGATGGTCTGGGCGCGGTAGGCGCTCCCGAGCCGCCGCTCGAGCTGCCCGGGATAGGACTGCGCGGGCGACACCACTGCCCCCAGCAGGACCCCGGCGGTCAGGCTGTCGCCGAAGGCCAGGATCCGGCTCACTTCCAGCATCGGCGGGGGCTGCACCCGAACGACGAACGAGCACGCGGCTCCCTGCCCCAGGCCGTCGCGGGCCGTGCACGTCACCCGCGTGGCACCGACCGCAAACCGCGTCCCGGACGCCGGACTGCACGTGACCTCGACCGGGGCTTCGCCGCCCCGGACCCGCGGAGGCGGGTAGTCGATCGGGATCGGGCGTCCGTCGGGCGACTGTATCGTCGCGCCGACGGGGCAGTCGAGGCCGAGCACGCCGACCTTGTGCGGGTTGAGCGGCGAGGGCGCGGTCGGCGGCACGAGGGAAGACTCGGCGCACGCGGCGGCGACGGCGATGGACAAGCAGACGGCCAGGCGACGGACGGGCGCGAATGACAACGCGAAGCACTCCAGGCGCCAACGACCTCACGCACGGGCACGAGTGCGCGAACGTAGCCGCGAGCGCCCCATACTACGCGATCGAATCGGGGCGCACGCGGCCGAGGCCGCCGGGCGTCTCGCCCGGCGGCCTCGGCGCAGCGACCCGGAGGGCCGCGTCATTCCCGCTCCAGCGTCACGCGCAGGATGCGATCGCCCGCGAACGAGCCGATGAACAGCTCGTCGCCGATGACCAGCCCCACGGTCCCCGCGCCCATGGGCGGTCCCTCGTTGCTGTAGAGCTCTTCGATCTCCATCGACTCCGCATCGATGGCGACGATGCGGAACGGCATCGGACAGGCGCCGCTCTCGAGCTGCACGCAGAGGCTGAAATCCTCGAGCGCATCGCTCGTGAAGTTCGCCACCGCCAGGCGCCCGTCGGAAGCCCAGCGCAGGTTGTCGAGCGCCCCCAACTGCACCCGGGCCTCGACCTCGCCGGTGGCGCGGACGATGCGCCGCACCTCGCCGCTGCCGGTCGCGAAGACGAGCCGCCCGTCGGTCGACGTCTCGATGCCGTTCGGCATCTCGCTCTCGCTCCCGCCGAGGATGGCGAAGCCCCGGTCGGGCAGCCACTCGAGGACGTAGCCGCCCGGTTCGGCCGCGGCGATCGCGGTGGCGAGATCCGTCATCATGGCCGGGCGCTCGATCATGCGGGTGGTCACGAACCCGCCGCCGGGCAGCGCCGCCACCGAGTTCAGCCAGGCGTCGTCGGGGGCCACGACGCAGCCGCGCCACTCCACGGCCCAGTCACGGCCCGACCCCGTCACCTCGAAGTACTCGACGGACTCGCGCCCGCCGTGCTGCACCACCAGGAGCTGCAGCGCGCCGTCGGCGCGCGTCGAGAGGTGGATGCCGTGCGGGCTGAACGCGTCGGTGAGCGGCCCGGGACAGGCCGGATCCCCCCAGCCGGGCGTGGCCGAGCCGTCGTCGCCGCCGCCCCGGAACAGCTCGCGGCGCTCGTCGGTCTCGAGCACGAGCAGCGCCAGCGCCCCCGGGATGTGGCCCTCCATGCCGCCGTACTCGCTGACGAGAATCGCTTCGTCGCCCGGCAGGGCCACCAGGTCTTCGGGGTTGGTGAAGGTGCAGACGGGTCGCGCCGGCCCTTCCGCCTCGCAGGTCGTCACCGGCTGCGCCTGTGCGGCGTCCGCGGGGGAGGCGAGTGCCGCCAGGCCGGCGACGAGTCCGAGTGTCAGAATCCGCATCGCTTGCTCCTTTTCCCTTCCCTCTCGCTGCCGCTTACTGCTCCTCCTCCTCCACGGAGAAGGCCAGCAGCACGTTGCCCGGCATGAATCCCAGGGCGCCGTAGCCCGAGTTGACGTAGAGCATACCGCCCGCCACCGTCGGCCCGGGGCCGTTCAGCGAGCCGCCGCGGCCCGGCACGCCGTTGACCGTCTGGAAGTCGACGACGGTGTCGACGTCCCAGATGACGCGGCCGGTGGCGGTGTCGTAGGCCCGCAGGTGGCCGTCGAGGCTGCCCGAGAAGACCACGCCGGGGATGCTGGTGACGGCGGCCGGCTGGCCGGTGTTGCAGCCGGCCCGCGAGCCGCACGTGTCCTGGAAGGGCGGGGCGTCCCATACCGTCTCGCCGTCCGCCGCGCGGACCGCGGTGAGGCCGCCGGCATCGCCCGGGCCCTTCTCGAGCGCCTCGGAGCTCGCGGCGTAGGTCAGCTCGCCGTCGGTGGCGAAGCCCCACTCGATGCCGCCGAGGATGCCGCCGTCGCCGACCCGCGTCTCCCACGCGATCTCGCCGGTCTCGGGATCGAGGCCGTAGAGGACGCCCGACTTCTGGCCGGCGAGCAGCAGCTCGCGCCCGTCGTCGACCGTGGTCAGGACGGGGGAGCTCCCGAAGTCGTAGTCCGGCCCCGCATCCTCCGGGCAGTTCGCGCGGCCCTCCGGCGTGGTCTCGAAGCAGGCGATGTTCCAGGCGTCGCCGGGCAGCGTCTGCTGCGTCCAGAGGATGCGCCCGGTGTCCATGGCCAGCGCCATGATGGCGTCGCTCTCCGGCGCGGCGGGCTCGGTGTAGCTGTCGCCGGTGGCGACGTAGATCCGGTTGCGGGCCGGGTCGAGCGTCGGAGCGGACCAGATGGCGGCGCCGGAGGGGCCCCAGAGCTGCGTGCCCACGGTGTTGCGGACGGTCGGCTGCGGGTCTTCCTGGATGGTGCGCGTCTTCCAGAGCCGGCTGCCGTCGGCGACGTCGAGGGCCACCACGCTCCCGATGAACGTGCAGCACTCGTAGGTCGGCATGGCGCCGGAGCCTTCCTCGAACGACGAGACCGGGACGTAGAGCCGACCGTCGTGGAGCGCGGGGGCGCCGGTGATCATCGCGTCGCCGTGGTCGTCCACCTGGACCTTCCAGCGCTGGTCGCCGGTGGCGACGTCGACCGCGTAGACGTTGGCGAACGCGTCGCCGAAGTAGACGACCGCCTCGCCGGTGCCGGGGTGCGGCCCGACCGAGGGGGCCGAGCGGACGCCGCCGTCGGCCTCGAAGATCCAGTCGATGCAGCCGGTCTCGGCGTCGAGGGCGTAGACGAGCCCGTTGCGGCTGCCGACGAACACCCTCCCGCCGACGACGCTGGCCTGCGAGCCGGAGGCGGAGACGCCGGGGAAGCCGAACGCCCACCTGAGGGTCAGCCGCGGCACGTCCTCGACGCCCAGGCCGGCTGCGTCCGCCGCCTGGAAGCGCGTGTTCCGCAACCCCGCGCCCCAGCCGTTCCAGGCCGGACCGCCAAGCGGATCGCCTTCGATGGGCGCCGAGCAGTACGCGTCTTCGGGAATCACCTCGAACGGGTCGCGATAGGAGCCGGGGGGCCGTCCCGTGACGTACTCGGAGACGGCGCGCCGCTCGGCCGACGTGAGCGCCGCGCCCTGGCGGCGCATCGTGAACGTGCTGAGCGCGATCTCGACGTCCTCGGGGGTGCGCTGGCGCAGCATCTCGCGTGTCGGCAGCCGCGGCATCGAGCCCTCGTGGCAGCTCGCGCAGTGCTGCCGGTAGACGAGCTCGCCGTCCGGCGGTTCTTCCTGGGCGGCCGCTGCCGGGGCCGGCGGACCGAGGAGAGCAAGGGCGAACGTCACGATGAGAACCGAGCGCATGAATCCTCCTGACTGCTGTCTCTCACTTGCGTTCCTGCTGCGGCTGCGCATGCAGCCGCCCTCGTCGACATCGAGCCCCGACGCGCCCCGGTCGGCGCCGGGGCCGCATCGCGGTGGCCGGGCGCCGGTGCAGGAGCGCCGCGCGCCATGCGACTCCGGATGCGCCGGGCGCCGGCGAGGTCGACGATGCCGCCGGAGGTCACTCGGCCGGCTCGATGCGCAGCAGCGCCGCCGCGCCGCCGTCGAGGTCGTTGGCGAGGAAGGCGCCGCCGGTCAGCACGTAGAGCAGGCCGTCGGGTCCCTGCTCCACGTCGCGGATGCGCTGCCGGAGGTCGGCCAGCAGCCACTCGCGGCGCTGCTCGAGGCCCTGCCGGTTGAACTCGATCCGCTCCAGATGTCCCGTGCGGGCCACGCGGCCGATCATCAGCGAGCCGGCGAACAGGTTGCCCTGCCAGGACGGGAACCGGTCGCCGGTGTAGAAGGCCAGCCCGGAAGGCGCGATCGAGGGCACCCAGACGATCTCCGGCTGCTCGAACCGCTCCTGCCAGGGCTGCTCCGTCACCCGCAGCCCGAAGTACTCGCGCGAATAGGAGACGTCGGGCCAGCCGTAGTTGCGCCCGGCCTGGATGACGTTGACCTCGTCGCCGCCCATCACGCCGTGCTCGCTCGCCCACGGGTCGCCCGTCTCGGGGTGAATCGCGAGGCCCATCGGGTTGCGGTGCCCGAGCGAGAAGACCTCGGGAGCGAGACCCTCCTGGCCGGCGAACGGGTTGTCGTCGGGCGCCGTCCCGTCGTCCCGCAGCCGCAGCACCTTCCCGGCGTGGTTGGCCGGGTCCTGGGCGTGCGCGCGGATGCCGCCGAAGGCGCCGCCGACCGTCATGTAGAGCATCCCGTCGGGCGCGAACGCCAGCCGCGCCGCGCCGCCCGCCGTCGTGCCCTCGGACACGAAGAGGTCGCGGACCTCCGAGAGCGCCGCGCCCTCGAAGCGCCCGCGCGCGAGGGCCACGCGCGAGCTGTCGCCGACCGGCTTCGAGTAGGTCAGGTAGACGAAGCCGTTGTCGCCGAACTCCGGGTGCACCGCGACGTCCATCAGCCCGGCGAGCGGGGCCTCGCTGTACACCTCGGGCACGCCGGCGATCGGGTTCGGGTCGAGCACGCCGTTGCGGATCCGCCGCAGCGTGCCGAGCCGCTCGGTCACCAGCACGCTCTCGTCGGGCAGGAACGCGAGTCCCCAGGGGTAGGTGAGACCCTCGGACACGACGACCACCCGGATCCGCTGGCCCGTGGCGGTGTCGTACTCCCGCGGCCCGTCCGGAAGGGGAACGGCCGGAATGCCCTCGGCCGCGAACGACTCGGGTTGCGGCGCATCCTCCTGCGCGTCCACGGCGAGCGGCGCGACGAGCGCCAGCAGCGTCGCGGCGAGGAGCGCGGTCGAGCGCCCTGGCGGGCGTGTCGGGTGTTTCGCTGGCGCGGAACTCCTGCGTCGCAAGCGCCTGGGTTTCGTCATGGTCGTCCTCCGGCGGCCGCTCAAGGCCGCCGCCTCATGCTATCCGACCAGCCCGCGGCGCGGGGCGGAATCACTCCCGTTTCCGGCGAGGCCATCGGAGAGGGCCGGCCACGTCCGACTCCGAAGGGTCCGACCCCGACAGGTCCGACCCCGCCGGCTTCGCGTGCACCGCGTCCGAGTCCGGCACGGTGTCTTCCCGGCCGATCATCACTTCGGTGGCCTTGACGATGGCCGTTGCCTCCTGGCCGCGCCGGAGCCGGAGCTCGTCGACGGCGTCGCGGGTGATGACCGCCGTGAGCTGCTGCTCGCCGATGCGGAGCCGGACCTGCGCGAGCAGTCCCTCGCGCCGCACCTCTTCAACGACCCCGCGGAGGCGGTTGCGCCCGCTCAGCGACACCAGGACGCCGCCGCTCCGCCGCCGCCGGCCGCGGGCGGGAGGCGCGGCGCGGCCGGCCAGGAGGCGGTCGACCTCCTCGTCCGAGATCCGGTAGTGCCCGCCCGCCGTCCGGGTGGTCCGGACGCCGCCCTTGTAGATCCACTGCTTGAGCGTCGAGTAGCCGACGCCAAGCCGTCCCGCCGCCTCGCGGACCGTCAGCAGTGCCATCGTGCCATCCGAACGTTGACATGGACCGCGCGTTCCAGGAGGTCGCCGGCGTACAGAACGAGAGCGCTCACGTCGCCGGACTCCGGGTCCTGAGCCCGAGCTCGGCCTCGGCGCGACCGAGTTCGTCGCGGGTCAGCGCACCGTGCTCTGCTTCCCATTCGTCGAGGAAGTCACGCAGAGCCTCGGCGCGGAGCTTCGCGGCTGCCGCCCCGGCCAGCCAGGATGAGGGGCCGACCTTCATCCGTCCATCGTACCGCAGCGGTTGCCCGTGGCGGCATTCTCCAGCCGGCCGTGGAGGGACTACGATGTAGGCATGGCCACGACGACCCGCATCATCCGGATCGGGAACTCCCGTGGGATTCGGATCCACCTCGTAGCGATTCCACCAGGTGATCCGGAGACCGCCTTCGTCGACCTCCTGTCGCTGTCGCCCGTCGCTGTCGAGGATCGCGAGCCCGACGAGGTCCGGCACCATCTCGCGCATGCCGAAGAAGTGCTCCCGTGGCGTCGCCCCGAAGCCGCCCTCCACGCGCTCGAGCTCGGCGTCGAGATCGGGCCGCGGGAAGTTGTCCCGCACGTAGAAGACGTTGGCCTGCTCGTCCCAGCATTCCGCCGCGCGATGGCGCACGCGGTGTGCCAGTGCCCGCAGGATGTCCAGGTCCGTGCGTCCCTCGACGTAGAGCACGTAGCCTCGCTGCCGCGCCCGCACGTAGTGCTCGGCCCCGTAGTGCTTCAGGGCGTTGCGGATACGCGCACTGGCGGCGAGGTCGTCGGCCTGCCCTTCGAGCAGGAGCGTCAGATTGCGGTCCAGGGCCTCCTCGAGAATGACCTCGGAGTGCGTCACCAGGACGACCTGCGATGCGTTGCGTGCCGCGAGCTCCCTGAGCAGCACGTACACCTGCCGCTGGCGCAGGATCTCCAGGTGCGCGTCCGGCTCGTCGATCAGCAGCACGCTGCCAGGGTGCGAATGGAGATAGGCGAAGATCAGAAGCAATTGCTGGAAGCCGCGCCCCGCGAGGGCCACGTCGAGCGGTTCCTTGACATCGTCCTGCCGGAAGAAGAGCTGGATGCTGCCCCGCTCGGTCTCCAGCGGACTGCCAAGCCGCGCGCGGAACAGCCGTTGCATGAGGCCGACGATCTCGTCCCACGATTCCGGAGCGTCCCGGAAGACGAGCAGGCAGAGATTGCGGAGCACCTGCGCCGTCTGCCCCTGCCCCAGCAGGACGTCGATCCGGCCGGGCCGGAGGATCGGCTCTTCGGTCTCCAGGCCGGACATCGGATAGAGCAGTCGGACCCTGATCCGTGCCGCAGCGGCGATCAGATCGGGATGCTGCAGCGTGCGTTCGTCCGGGGTGCAGTACACCAGGTCGTCCCCCTGGTTGCGAAAGCGCATGGTGACGGGCTCGACCCTGCCCTCGTGCAGCACGCCGACCGTGACCAGGAGCGGAATGTCCCGGTTTCCGCTTCGAACGTGCGTGTTGTGCCAGAAGTAGCGCGTGCGCTGCACGGGGACCGAGACGATGCTCAGCCGATTGAGCGAGGTCGAGGTGCGCTTCCTGGGAGGCGCCTGGCCCTTGTTGCCGTGCCAGGTTGCGACTGCCTGCGACCAGAGCGCGATGGCCTGCATGGCGGTGGTCTTGCCGCAATTGTTGGGACCGATGAGCACCGCCGGATGGTCCAGCTCGATGCGTTGCCGGTCGCCGAAGCGCTTGAAGTTCTGGATCTCCAGGTAGTGGAGCAGTCTCACGCCGCTTCCTCCCCGGGGAGTGCGTGCCGCATCCTCTTCAGAGGTAACCTCGTCCGCTCCATTCCGGCACCTGCTGGTTCTGCTTCAAGCGCAGTCGTTGCAGGTTGACGGCGGAGTAGTAGCTGTCGAGATCCGCGTCGACGCTCGCGATGCCGGGCAGACTGACAGAGGCCTCGAGTGCGAAACGCTCGGCCAGCGCGCGGTTCGCGCTCTCCCGGTACGCGTCGTTCCACCACTGCAGGATCCTGTCCTGCGCGGCTCTCAACAGGCGGTCCGTGGGCAGCCGGTCACGCTTCTCCCGCTGATTGACCGCCCGGTGGGCCGGCATGAGATTCCAGAGGTCGCCGCAGGGCCAGACGGCCTAGGGGAAGCAGTGGTCGATGTCCACATTGGCGGTGGATAATCGCCTGCCGCTCCATACGCAGTGGAGCCGTCCTGTCGAAAGAAGGAGTCCGGCCCGCTCCCGCGCCACACCTACGTCGCGATTCGGGTCCTCCCACGCCATGGCGGACGAGAGTTGCGCTTCTTCGAGAGTCCGGCCCTGTCGCTCCGCGTAGGTGCGCGTGACGCGCATCCATTCGGCTTTGATGGCCGGCTCGATCCACGCCGTGAAGCGCTGCACGGCAGCCACAGGTGTATCGGTACCCGCATGGTTCCGAAGCTTGCCAGATAGGACGCGTCGAGTCGGGCCGTGCTCGTCGAGCGCCTGCCGCCGGCGCGGCGGTCTACGGGAAGTATGGACCGCGGCTCGTTCGGATACGTCATGTGGCGAACGGGCATCTGCTCGATCGTGCGGGCGGCGTCCTTCAGCGCCTGGTGAAGAGCAGCGCCGGCTTCGCCGTCGAGCGCCGTGCCGACCCGCAGATCGTGGTGAGACGTCGCGTCGAGTCTCTCGAAAGCAGCCCTGGCGAAGCCGAGCCGGTCGGCGCCACGGGTGTTGATCGGGCTCTGCGGCAGATCCGCGCGAAGCAGTGGCGTGTACAGGCGCAGCCAGGTCAGTGCGACCAGGCCCCGGCGGGAGAGCCACGCGGCGTCGCGGCCGCTGCCAGTGCCCACGTCGAGCGCGGTGGCCGGCGTCGAGGGAAGCACGTCCAGCAGCCAACCGTGCACGCGCTGCGGGGGAACGGCTTCGTAGCGGTCCGAGAGCTCGTCGGCGTGCGCGTCGTACCAGGCGGTTGGGTCCGACATCGCTGCGCTGTCTCGCAGTCCCCCGCCGCGCAGGCGTCCCCGGGCGTCCGCGGCTACCCCGTGCCGATGCGCAGGACCGTGAAGAGCAGCCAGCAGGTGAAGCCGCC
>JAPOWL010000012.1 GCA_026707615.1 Acidobacteriota bacterium
GTTCGACCAGGCCGGCCTGCCGGCCGAGATCGAGGTCTACGAGGGCGCGCTCCACGGCTGGTGCCCGCCCGACATGCCGGTCTACAACGAGGCGCAGGCGGAGCGGGCCTGGAGCCGTCTCCTCGTCCTGTTCGAGACGGCGCTGGCGTAGACGTCGACCGGTGGGGGGCGCCGCGTCACGCCCCCCACCGAAACATCGGTGTCGCGGTACCGTGGTCGGTGCCGATCAGCTGGGCGACAGCACGCGGCCCTTCTCCGGGCTGGGCGGCCAGGATCCACGGTGCCCGGCGTCTTCATCGCCAACCCGCTCGACGACCAGCCCGACGCGATGCCCCTGGCTCCGTCCGCGCCACGCGGCGGCTCCAGCGCCGGCCCGGCACGCACGCAGGAAGGCGAGGCCCACCGGATCGAGGTCGCGGCGCGTTGCGACGGCACGTTCACCGTCACCAACCGCCGCGACGGGTTCAGCAGGACCGACGACGCGTCGCCGTGACGTGGACGCTGGCGCGCTGGGACCGATGGGGGTGCGATACTAGGGTGCACGGAGAACATCTGTCCGACCTCGACGGATGGCGGCTGAGCCGATGGGTGAGGCACAAGACCAGTGGGACCTGTACGGGGGACGCGATCCCCGGGATCTGCCGTCCTATACGAGCTGGGAGGCGTCGCGGTACGTGCGGCTACCCCTCCGGACGGTCCAGAATTGGTCCTTCGGGTTCGCTACGAACGGTGGGGATCCCCTGATCCGCATCGCGGATCGCGAACGTCATCTGCTGTCGTTCTGCAACGTAGCCGAGTTGCACGTTCTGGGGGCCCTCCGCCGGTACCACGGAGTGTCGACGGCGAAGCTGCGACTTGCGATTCGCTACCTGGAGGAGACGTTCGGGAGTGGGCATCCCCTGCTGACCGCGAGCATGCTGACGGACGGCCTGTCGGTGTTCGTCGAGCGAACGGGAGCGCTGATAAACGCGACGAGGAGCGGTCAACTCGCCATGCGAGAGCTGATGGAAGCGCATCTGAAGCGCATCGATCAGGACGTCGACGGATTGGCCATTCGCCTCTTCCCGTTCGTCCGTCACGATCTGCACACCACCCGATCGGCCGCGCTGCTCTCCGCCGAGCCGCGGATCATCTCGCTGGATCCGCGGGTGCGTTTCGGCCGGCCCGTAATCGTGGGGACCGGAATCCCCACCGAGGAGGTCGCCGAGCGTTTCCGGGCCGGCGACACCTGCGGTCAACTGGCTGAAGAATATGGCCGGCCGCCGCAGGAAATCGAAGAAGCGATCCGGTGCGAGCTCACGCTCGACCGTGCGGCGGTTGCCGACCGCGGCCGGGGCCGCCGGCGGCGCCAGAGGCATCTTTCGCGTCTCCGCGGCGGGGACGCTGGTGGGGCTGGAGCCTCCGCCGGCCCGCCGCAACCTCGAGGTCAAGCCGTACGCGATCCTAGAGCTGTCGTCGAGGCGAGAGCCCTGCCGCCGCTCGGCGCCCGGCATTACTCCTGCCGGTCGGCGCCGTTCGACTCCTCGTCCTCGTCGGGCGGCGTGAGCTCGTCGGGCGTGAGCCGGCCGTCGCCGTCGGCGTCGAGCGAGCGCAGCGATTCCGGGGCCGATCCGATCTCGACGTCCGAGATCGCGCCGTCCCGGTCGGCGTCGAGCGTCGCCATGAGCGGGCTCCTGCGCTGCGCGCCGTCGTCGTCGTCGCCGTCGCCCGCGGCCTCCTGGTCAGCGTCGCCGGCCTCCGACTCCGGCTGTTCCTCGTCCTCCGGCCCGGCCGCTTCCGCGGTCATCAGGGCCAGGATCTCCGCCGCAGTCGCCGCGCCGTCCCCGTCGGCGTCGGCGCGCGACAGGAGGCTCACGAACTGCGAGGGCAGCTCCTCTCGCGCGAGCGCGCCGTCCTCGTCGGCGTCGAAGGCGAGGAACGCGGCCGTCGCCTCTGCCGGCGTCCGCGCCGGACCGCCGATCGGAGGGGGCGGCGGAGGCCGCAGCTCGTCACCGGACAGCTGGCCGTCCCCGTCTTCGTCGAGCGACACCAGCGATTCCGGCGCCGCGTCGATCTCGCCGGCGGAGATCTCGCCGTCCTCGTCCGTGTCGAGGGCCCCGAACGCGGGCAGCCTGCTGAGCGGCCCTCCCGCGTCCGCAGCCTCCGCGGGCTGGGCGCCGGCCGCCTCTTGCGCCGTGGCGACGCCGCCGAGCGACACCACCGCAGCCGCCGCCACCGTCAACACCGCCGCCGCCACCCAGGTCAGGATGCGTGACTGCATCGTCGACTCCCTGCCGCTCCCGCGGGCCAGCGCCGCAGAACCGGCGGCGCACGACTCCGTGCCCGCGCAGACGTCCAACGCGTCCGCCGGGGCGCGCGTCAGCCGCTCTCCTCCTCCGTCGTCGTCACCGGCCGGCCCAGGCCCCAGCCGAGGGACCCGTCGTCCCGCTCCTCCAGCGTCTGTCCGAGCACGATGTCGAAGTTGGCGGTCAGCTCGCCGATCCTCGACCCGGGCAGCGGACGGAAGTCGACGAGAATCGTCTCCTTCGCCACCGGATCCTGGATCCGCGCCGTGAGCCGGTCGCGGGCGTTGTCGGGGTGTCCGTTGATCAGCATCTGCGACGTGAAGATCCGTTCCCCGCGGCGGCTGACGGCGAAGTGGATGTGCGGGGTGCGGAAGATGTCGCCGACGACGTAGGGCACCGGCTTGATGGTGCGGAAGTAGTACTCGCCCTTCGCGTTCGTGAGGAAGCGGCCGTATCCCTGGAAGTTGGCGTCGGGCGGCGTGTCCTCGCGCACGCCGTCCGCGTGCCGGTAGTTCTGGTTCTCATCGCACTGCCAGATCTCGACGAACGCGTTGCGCATCGGCGTCCCGGCCCCGGTGGTGACCGTGCCGTGGAGATGCGTCACCTCGCCGACCGCCGGCGTGATCGAGTCGTTGACGATCAGCAGGTCGTTGTCGGTGTCGAGGGGCATCTCGTCCGGGTAGAACGGCCCTTCGAGCGCGTCGCTGCTCGGCGTTTCCGTCAGCTCCTGGGCAAGTACGCCCGGCGTCCACAGGGCTGCGGCGCCGAGTGCCCCGGTCCGCAGCGCGCGGTCCAGGAAGACGCGCCGCGACAGGCGCTGGTCGAGCGTCGAGTCACCTCTCCGCAGCGAACGTTCTGGCTGGGTCATGATCAACTACCTCCACGCCGTTCCGCCTTTCCGAGGCCCCGCAGCGCGGGACGTCACCCGAGACCCGCCGCCTCGTTCATCCCTCCCGCTGCACCCTGGCCTACCGCTCGTCGCCTGCGGCTCCGCTCGGCGCCCAACCCAGTCCTTCAGGAGTCCGCGCCGTTCTACGGCGCAGACTCCTACGGCGCCGGCGCCAGCACGGCGAGGACCAGCAGACGGCCGGGGCCGGTGTTGCGGATGCCGTGCGGGACGCCCTCCGGTGCGACGAGCAGCGTGCCGGCCCGCATCGGTTCCTCGCGACCCTCGAGCAGGAAGAGGCCCTCTCCCTCGATCACGTGGTAGAGCTTGTCCATGCCGGCGTGGGCGTGGAGGGCGTGCTCCTGGCCGGGCTCGAAGGCGTTGAGCCCCACCAGCAGCCGCTCGGAGCGGAAGAGCGTCGCCTTGCCCATCCGGTCGGGTGCGTAGACCGCCTCGGCGCGGGGGTCGATGGGAGTGGGGTGGTCCATTCTGCTTCTCGTCGCGTGATGCGAAGGCCGGTTCGGCAACGCGGCCCCGCCATAGGACCGGGGGCCTCCAGCGCCATCGCGCCTGTCGGCGATTGCTACCGGCCGACCGCCTGGCGCTGCTCCTGTGTCGGAGGCCGGCCGCCGACGCCGATGCTGACGAACATGCGGACGCCCTGCGCGTAGCGTTCCTCGAGATCGACGGTCCCGTTGATGCCGGCCGGCAGGCCGAACTCCCGGGCGGCGTCGATCACGCGGTCGAGCCCGGCCGCGAGCGCCTCCCGGTCCCCCGCGTAGGAGACGCTCATGTCGCCCGACCCGGCCCACAGGATGGCGCCGATGCTCCGCTCGGCGAGCGCCTGCGCGATGGCGCGGGCGTTCTCCACCCCGGTACGGTTCTCGATGATGAAGATCGGGATCAGGCTGCCCTGCGGATCGAGGCGCCAGATGTCGGCCCGCTGCTGGTACTCCCGGCTCGTCAGGCCCCAGTAGCGGGCCGCGATGGCGGGGCTCGCGCCGCGGATGCCGGCGGGCTCCGCGTCCGGCACGCCGGGCGCCTGCGGGTAGCGCATCGAGCGGATCGCGTGCAGCACCTGCTCGACGGTCTCCGTGTGGGGGAAGACCAGGCCGTGCACGCCGGTGTCGAGGACGTTCTTCGTCACCCACTCGTTCGTCTCGCGGGCGTTGACCGGCATCCGCACGAACACCGTCTTCGTCGCCGTCAGGCCCGCCTCGGCGATGGCGCGCCGGTCGAGCAGCCACTGCAGGTACTCGGTCAGGCGCGGGATGTCGAAGGGCGTGTGCTCGAGGTCGTAGACCACGAAGTCGAAGTCGCGGTTGGCGGCGTGGCCGACGGCGGACTCGCGGTCGCTCCCGACGCCGAGGTAGTTGACGAACTGGCCGAAGATCGGTTCGTCCGCCCCGAGGAGCGGCAGGACGTTGTTCACCGGAGCCGGCGCGGCCGGGGCCGCCGCCGAGGGCTGCGACCCCGCCGGCGGGGCCGGTGCCGCCGTCGGCGCGCGAAAGAGCTCGTTCATCGCCAGCAGCATGGCGCTGACCAGCACGAATGCGCCGGCGCCCTGCAGGACGGTGGCGCGCACGACGGCGGCGAGCCAGCGTCGATTCCGGTGCCGCCGCGACCGCGGCACCTCCCCGGGCGCCGAGGGCACCTCGTGGCTCTCCGCGCCACTCCCTGCCCGGCGCTGGCCGGGAGCCGGGCTACCGAGCACCGGCGGCCTCCTGGGCTTCGAGGTTGCGGTAGATCTCGAGGATGTGCCGGATGTCGTAGTTGCCCTCGTGGCAGGCGTACTCGTACATCGGCCCCTCTGTCCTGACCATGGGGATCTCCGCGCTCCAGGGGCGGGTCCACGTGGTCGGGTCGTCGACCGTGAACTCGTAGCGGATGGTGTCCTCGGCGATCCGCGTGAAGCGCTCCACCACGTGCAGCGCGCCGGTCGAGCCCTGGAAGCGGGTCTTGTCGTTGAAGCCGCGGGTCTCGACGACGAGGGTGTCGCCCTCCCACCGGGCGCGCGAGTCGCCCGGGAACTGGCGAATGCGCTCGGAGACGTGCGGGCCGCCGTCGAGCGGGAGGATGCGCGGCATGTTGTTCGTCAGCTCGGTGAAGACGACGACGTGGTCCGGCGTCTGCAGGATCTGGTGGATGTCGTTGTAGGCCGGCGGCAGCAGCGGCGGCCCGTTGTGTGCCCAGAGGATGCAGCGCTCGGAGAGCGGCCGGCGCTCGTACCCGTCGAACGCGCCCGGCTGGCGGCGCGCCTCGCGCTCGGCCGCGCGCCGTGCTTCGGCCTCGGCGGTCAGCGGCGGGATGCGCCCGTTCGGCGGGTCGGTGATGAGCGACGTGCGTCGCGTCGAGAGACCCTTCGGCACCGGGGTCCGCAGCCAGAGCTCGTTGTCGTAGTGCACGTAGCCCGGGTTGCGGCTCTCGCGGTTCTCCTGGTACAGCCGCTGCTCGCGTTCCTCCGCGTCGGCCAGGGCGATCACGTTGCCGGCCAGCGGATCGACCCCCTCCGCGGTGAGCTCCCGCTGGAGCTCGGCCGCCTCCTCTTCGGTGAAGAACTCCTTGTCGCCCAGGTGCTCCGGCCGCTGCAGCGGCGTGAAGGTCTGGGTGGTCCAGAACCCCTGCAGGTCCGGATGGCCGTCGGCGGTGCGGGGCAGCGTCCATGCGGAGTCCGCGGCGCCGCCGTCCGTCGGCGCCTGGCCGGCGGCGGGCGCCGCGGCCAGCAGGCCGATCGCCGTCGCGGCGACGACAGGTGCGAGATGTCGCTGGCTCATCCTGATCCTCCTGGGCCGGGCGGCGGCCGCCCGACCGAGTCGCAGGCGGCATGATCCCCCACGCCGGCCGTTCATTTCAACTGCCGTCGGGGTGCCCCCGATGGGTCCCGGGCCGGAACCGCGGCGGCGGATCATCCCGCTGCCGCCCGCCGCAGGGCGTCGATGCGCTGCAGCACCGGCGGGTGCGAGTACTCGAGCGCGACCACCAGGGGGTGCGGCGTCAGGTTCGTGAGGGTGTCCGCGGACAGCTTCTTGAGGGCGGCAATCAGCGGCTCGCTGCCGCCGGTGGTCTCGGCCGCGAACCGGTCGGCCTCGAACTCGTGCTGCCGCGAGACGCGGTTGACGAAGAGCGACAGCGCGAGGTCGATGGGCGCGAACAGCAGGCTGAAGAAGACGAGTCCCGCGTAGACCGACGGCTCGGACACGCCGAAGGCGGCGAAGAGCGCCTCCCGCTCCAGGAAGAACGAGAGGATCCACAGCGTGGCGCCCAGGTAGCCGACGGAGAGCGCCAGTCCCCGCCAGATGTGGCCGCGGCGGTAGTGGCCGATCTCGTGGGCCACGACCGCGACCAGTTCCGGCACGCTGTAGTCGGCGACCAGCGTGTCGTAGAGGCCGATCCGCTTGTTGCGCCCGAACCCGGTGAAGAAGGCGTTCGCCTTCGACGACCGGCGCGACCCGTCGACGACGAAGATCCCGCGGAGCGGGAAGCGGGCGTCGCGCGCGCACCGCACCACCGCGTCGCGGAGGTCGCCGCTCTCGACCGGGGTGAAGGTGTTGAAGAGCGGCAGGATCCAGGTCGGGGCGACGAACTGCACCACCAGGAGGGCAGCCGTGGCGGCGATCCAGCACCAGAGCCACGCCAGCGGGCCGGCCCAGGCGAAGAACGCGAGGACGACGGCCAGGAGCGGTCCGCCGAGGAGCGCCGCCAGGACCAGCCCCTTCACGAGATCCGCCGCGAAGGTCGCCGGCGTCGTCCGGTTGAAGTCGAAGCGGGCCTCGATGACGAAGGTCGAGTAGACGCGGAACGGAAGCGCCAGCACCGCCGACGCCAGCCCGAGGCCGCCGATGTAGAGGAGGCCGGTGACGACCGGGCCGTAGCCGAGCGAGCGGACCGCCTCGTCGAGCCATGCGAACCCTCCCGCGAACCAGAAGGCGAGCAGCACGGCGAGGTCGACCGCGGTGCGCACGGCCCGGAAGCGGGCGCGCGTCACGGCGTAGCGCTGCGCCCGGGCGTACCGCTCGACGTCGAAGACGCCGGCGAATTCGGCCGGCACGGTCGGGCTGAAGGCGCGGGCGTTGAGCAGGCCGGACGCCACCGCCAGCAGCGCCTGGCCGACGACGGCCGCAAGGATGACGATGAAGAAGATGTTCATGGCGCCGGGGTAAGATCCCTCCCTGAATGACGACGACCGAGTTCCATTATCAGCCACTCTTCGAGCTCGCGGCGGACGACACGCCTTACCGCAAGCTGAGCTCCGACGGCGTCTCGACCGCGCGGCTCGGCGGCCGCGACGTCCTGCAGGTGGAGCCCGAGGTGCTGCGCTCCGTCGCCCGCAGCGCGTTCGACGACGTCGCGCACCTGCTGCGGCCCGGCCACCTGGCGCAGCTCCGATCGATCCTCGACGACCCGGAGGCTTCCGCGAACGACCGCTTCGTGGCCCTCGAGCTGCTGCGCAACGCCAACGTCGCCGCCGGCCGCGTGCTGCCCGGCTGCCAGGACACGGGGACGGCCATCGTGATGGGCCACAAGGGCGAGCGCGTGCTGACCGCCGCCGACGACCGGGTGCCGCTCTCGCAGGGGATCTTCGACGCCTACGCCGAGCGCAACCTGCGGTATTCGCAGATGGCGCCCCTCGACATGTTCACGGAGAAGAACACCGGCTCGAACCTGCCGGCGCAGATCGAGATCTACGCCGAGCCGGGCGACGAGTACGAGCTGCTGTTCATCGCCAAGGGGGGCGGGTCCGCCAACAAGACGTTCCTCTACCAGGAGACGAAGGCGCTGCTCAATCCGGCGTCGCTGGCCGCCTTCGTCGAGGCGAAGCTCAAGACGATCGGCACCGCGGCGTGCCCGCCCTATCACCTCGCGCTGGTCATCGGCGGGACGTCGGCGGAGTACACGCTCAAGACCCTCAAGCTGGCCACCACGCGCTACCTGGACCGGCTGCCCGCGAGCGGCAACGACCACGGCCGGGCGTTCCGCGACCTCGACATGGAGCGGCAGGTCTTCGAGATCGCGCGGCAGATCGGCGTCGGGGCGCAGTTCGGCGGCAAGTACTTCGCCCACGACGTGCGCGTCGTCCGCCTGCCGCGGCACGGCGCCTCGTGCCCCGTCGGCCTCGGGGTCTCGTGCTCCGCGGACCGGCAGGCGCTGGCGAAGATCACGCGCGAGGGGGTCTTCCTCGAGCAGCTCGAGGAGAACCCGGCCCGCTATCTCCCGGACGTGAGCGACGAGGAGTTGCCGGGCGACGTGGTGCGGGTCGATCTCAATCGCCCGATGCCGGAGATCCTCGGCGAGCTGACGAAGTACCCCGTGGCGACGCGGCTGTCGCTCTCGGGGCCGATGATCGTGGCCCGCGACATCGCCCACGCGAAGCTGAAGGAGCGGCTCGATGCCGGCGAGGAGCTCCCGCAGTACGCGCGCGACCACATGGTCTACTACGCCGGTCCCGCCAAGAAGCCCGAGGGCCGGCCGTCCGGATCGTTCGGCCCGACCACCGCGGGGCGCATGGACTCCTACGTCGACCTCTTCCAGTCGCACGGCGGCAGCATGGTGATGCTGGCGAAGGGCAACCGGTCGGCGCAGGTGACCGAGGCGTGCAGGCGCCACGGCGGCTTCTACCTCGGCTCCATCGGCGGACCGGCGGCGCGGCTCGCCGACCACAGCATCCGCAAGGTCGACGTGCTCGAGTATCCGGAGCTGGGCATGGAGGCCATCTGGAAGATCGAGGTGGAGGACTTCCCCGCCTTCATCGTCGTCGACGACAAGGGGAACGACTTCTTCGCCGGCCTGCTGGCCGCGAAGCCGGTGACGTTGATTCGTTGAATCGGACGGTCGATCGGGCAGGGAGGTCCGATCCGTGCTGGCGCGTGCCATGGGGTCCGCGGTCGGGGACCCCGGGAGGGGGAAGATGCGAAGCAGAACGATCGGGACGTTGGCGGCGGCGGTGGCGCTCGTGATGGTTCCGGCCTTCGCCGGCGCGCAGGGCGTGCAGGCGGAGGGCTGGGAGCATCGACTCGACTTCGGCGGGGACGTGAACGACGTGCTGAGCTTCGACACGATGGGCACCGGGGTCCACGTGACGACGGAGGGCGCCGGATTCGCCATCTTCTGGCAGCCGGCCAGCATGGCCGAGGGTGACTTCACGATCAGTGCCAGCTTCACGCAGATGGAGCCGTCGCCGCATCCGAACGCCTACGGGCTCTTCCTGGGCGGCGACGACCTGGCGGGCGACGGGCAGCGCTACACCTACTTCATGCTGCGGCAGGGAGGCATGTTCCTGATCAAGCAGCGGATGGGCGGGGAGCTGCCGACCCTGGTCGACTGGACGGCGCACGATGCCGTCCACGATCTCGACGACCGGGGTTCATCGATGAACAAGCTCACGGTCGAGGCGTCCGGGGACACGGTGCGCTTCCTGGTGAACGACACGGAGGTGGCGACGCAGCCGCGCTCCGCCGTCGACACCGACGGCATCACCGGCCTGCGGGTCACGCACCTGCTGAACATGCACATCGACGACCTCATGCTCAGCCCGAGCATGTAGACAACCAATCGGTCGACGCCCCGGTGGGGGCGGGAGGAAGGCATGCGCTGGACGAAGATTCTCGGTGGGGCCGCGGCGGTGGCCGCGGCGATGGGGATGGCGGCGGGCGAGGTGCAGGCCCAGGATCGGGTTCTGAGCCCCCGCGGACACACGGCCACGCAGCTCGGCGGAAGCTACAGCGCCGAGGGCCGGTACGAGGGCGGCCGGTGGATCGACATCCACTACGGGCGCCCCATCCTGCGCGGACGCCAGGGGATCTTCGGGTCCGGCGAGGGGTACGGGCAACGGATCTACGCCGGCGCGCCGCTGTGGCGCGTCGGCGCGGACCAGACGACCACGTTCACGACGGAAGCCGACCTGCTCATCGGGGGGCAGCGTCTCGCGGCCGGCGAGTACACGATGTTCGCCGACCTCTCCGACGCGACCGCGTGGGAGCTGGCCTTCACGACCTGGGACGGCAAGCAGGATCCCCGCGACGACGACCCGAACAGCCTGTGGGGCGCCTACGGCTACGACACGAGCCGGGACGTCATGCGGACGACGATGTCGGTGGAGTCCGTCGACTACTCCATGGACCAGTTGCAGATCGGCTTCGTCGACATGACGTCCGAGGGTGGGACCCTGTACATCCTCTGGGACAACCAGCTCGCCAGCGTGCCGGTCGTGCTCGCCAACTGAGTCTGCGGCGGCGTCCGCGCCGCGGCACGCACGAGCAGGGCATCGGGCAGCGCGGATGCCAGGCGCGCCCGTCAGGCGCGTCGGTGTCGGGTTCCCTGACCGGGCTGTCAGGGACTTGCTCGCGCCCGGCCCCGTCCCCGTCCGGGATGGGGCCGGGCGACATCGTTTTGCGCTAGACTCTCTAGGAGTCTGCCCCTCGCCGCACCGTGCATTCGGGTGCCGTCGGTGCGGGCCGTCGGCCGGCATTCTCCAGGCGCATCCACTCTCGTTCCAGGCCGGACACGCCCGTGACTGCTCCATCCGCACGCCCGGTGTTCACGCACCGGCAGATCCTCATCGTCTTCAGCGGCCTGATGACCAGTCTGTTCCTGGCCGCCCTGGACCAGACGATCGTCGCGACGGCGCTCCCGACAATCGTCGGGGAGCTGGGCGGGCTCGACTACTACGCCTGGGTCGTCACCGCTTACCTGCTCAGCTCGACCGTCTGCACGCCGCTCTACGGCAAGCTGAGCGACATCTACGGCCGGCGGCCGATGTTCCTCGCCGCGATCCTGATCTTCCTGCTCGGGTCGCTCCTGGCGGGCCTGGCGCAGGGCATGATTCAGCTCATCGCCTTCCGCGGCGTCCAGGGGCTCGGGGCCGGCGGGATGATGGCGCTGACCTTCGCGGTCATCGGCGACGTCGTCTCGCCGCGGCAGCGCGGGCGCTACATCGGCTACCTGGCCGGCGTCTGGGGCTTCGCCAGCGTCGTCGGGCCGCTCATCGGCGGCTTCATCGTCGACAGCCTGTCGTGGCGCTGGGTCTTCCTGATCAACCTGCCGATCGGCGCGGCGGCGATAGCCGTGACCTCGAGCGTGCTGCGGCTGCCGGCGCCCGCGCGGCGCCACCGCATCGACGTGGAGGGAGCCGCGCTCCTGATGGCCGGCGTGGGCTGCCTGCTGCTGGCCGTGGTCTGGGGAGGAGTCGAGTACCCCTGGGGGTCGCCGGTGATCCTCGGCCTCGCCGCCGGCGGGGCGGCGCTGACGCTCGGCTTCCTCGCCTGGGAGACGCGGGTCCCGGAGCCGCTGCTGCCGCTGCGGCTCTTCCGCGACCCGATCTTCTCCGTGAGCTCGGCCCTCGGGTTCCTGATCGGGTTCGCGCTGTTCGGGGGCGTCGTCTTCCTGCCGCTCTTCCTGCAGGTCGTGACCGGGGTCTCGGCGACCGCCTCCGGGCTGCTGATACTCCCGCTGACGGCCGGCATGGTCGCGGGCTCGGTCGGCTCGGGCCGGCTGACGACGGCCACCGGGCGCTACAAGGTGTACCCGGTCGCCGGCTCCGCCCTCACCGCGGCTGGCATGGCGCTGCTGAGCCTGATGACGGCGGAGACGCCCTTCTGGATCAGCTCGCTCCAGATGGCGGTGCTCGGACTCGGGGTCGGCATGGTGATGCAGGTCTCGCTGCTCGCCATCCAGAACGCGGTGGACTACCGCGACCTCGGGGTGGCAACGTCGTCGGCGCAGTTCTTCCGCTCGCTCGGCGGGTCGTTCGGGGTGGCGCTGTTCGGTGCGATCATGAACGCGCGGCTGCTGGCCGAGCTGCCCGCGCACGTGC
>JAPOWL010000015.1 GCA_026707615.1 Acidobacteriota bacterium
GGGGCGCTTACAGCCAGCACACGCCGGACCCCGACTCCGGGTAGCTGGCGGACAGGACACCGGCCTGGTCTACACCGCGCCGCGCCCCCGCCCCGCCGGCACCTCGACGGCGGCCGGCTCCGGCGTGAAGTCCTCACCCGGATTGATGAAGCGGTTGCGCTCGAGGCCGTACTGCTTGTCGTAGAGCTGCTTGTAGCGGCCGTCGAGCGCCATCAGCTCGTCGTGCGTGCCGCGCTCGACGATCTCGCCCGCCTCGAGGACCAGGATCTGATCGGCGCTGCGGATGGTCGAGAGGCGATGGGCGATGACGAACGTCGTCCGGCCGCGGCGCAGCGCCTGCAGGCCGTCCTGGATGAGCGCCTCGCTCTCGCTGTCGAGGCTCGAGGTCGCTTCATCGAGAATGAGGATCCCCGGATCGGCCAGGACGGCCCGCGCGATCGCGACGCGCTGCCGCTGCCCGCCGGAGAGCTTCACGCCCCGCTCGCCGACGATGGTGGCGTAGCCGTCCGGGAACCCGTCGATGAACTCGTCGCAGTGGGCGATGCGGCTCACCTCGCGGACCTCGTCGTCGGTCGCGTGCGGCTTGGCGAAGCCGAGGTTGGCCGCGATCGTCCCGTCGAAGAGGAAGTTCTCCTGGAGCACGACGCCCAGGTGGCCCCGGTAGTCGGCCAGGCGGATCGACTCCAGGTCCCGTCCGTCGACCAGCACGCGGCCCTGCTTCGGTCGGTTGAAGGCCATGACGAGGCTGATCAGGGTGCTCTTGCCGGAGCCGCTCGATCCGACGAGCGCCGTCGTCGTGCCCGGCGGCGCGGTCAGCGACACGCCCTTGAGCACCGGGACGTCCTTCTCGTATTCGAACCAGACGTCCTCGAGGCGCACCTCGCCGCCGAGGGCCCCGAGCGGGGCGCGGGCGGCGTCCTCCTCGTCCTCGGTCGCCATCTGCCGGATCTCCCGAATCCGGTCGAGGCCCGCGAACGCCTCCGTGATCTGGGTGCCGATGGAGGAGATCTGGATGACCGGCGCGATGACCATCCCGGTGAAGAGGATGTACTGGACCAGCGCCCCGGTCGTCCACGTGCCGTCCATCAGCGCCTGCCCGCCGAGCACGATCATCAGGGCGCCGATGATGCCCATGA
This sequence comes from Acidobacteriota bacterium, assembly GCA_026707615.1. GTDB lineage: Bacteria > Acidobacteriota > Vicinamibacteria > Vicinamibacterales > UBA8438 > JAGWAJ01. The sequence continues at coordinate 1,137 of JAPOWL010000015.1, forward strand.
TCAGGGTCGCCAGCGACCCGACGGCGGACACGCCCACGACGGCCTTCGCCACGTTGCGGAACAGGCGGTGCACGCCCTTGGCGAAGACGAGCTGCTCGCGGCGCTCGACGCCGTAGGCCTTGACGATGCGAATGCCTCCGAGCGTCTCGCCCAGGCGGCCGGTCACCTCCGCGTTGATCTTGCCGCGCTCCCGGAACACCGGGCGCAGGCGCGAGAAGGCCACGGCGAGCACGGACCCGAAGACGATCAGGGCGACGAGCGTCATCGACGTCAGCCGCCAGTTGAGATAGAAGAGCCAGGCCAGGGCGACCGCGGCCGTGAAGGAACCGCCGACGAGCTGCACGAAGCCCGTGCCGACGAGGTTCCGGATTCCCTCCGCGTCGGTCATGATGCGCGAGATGAGCACACCGGTCTGCGTGGAGTCGTAGTAGCGCACGGGCAGGCGCGAGACGTGGGCCATGACCCGCTTGCGCATCTCGGTGATGGCACGCTGCGCGGCGACGCCCAGGACGCGCGAGAGGCCGAAGCCGGTGGCCGCCGACACCACGGTGGCGCCCACGCCGAGGGCTCCGAGCAGCAGGAGCTCACCGGGGTCGCCGCCCGGGATGACCTCGTCGATCACGTAGCCCGACATCCACGGCAGCACCAGGCCCGACGACCGGCTGACCAGCAGCAGCGCCAGCCCGAGGGCGAGTCGATAGCGGTAGCGCCAGACGAGGCCGCGCGCCTCCTGCCAGGAGCCGGCCGTGAGGGCGCGTTTCTTCTTGTCGCTCATCGGTCGTAGACTTTCGCCATGGCTTCACCCCAGCGGCGCATCGTGCATGTCGACATGGATGCCTTCTACGCGTCGGTCGAGCAGCGCGACGACCCCGAGCTGCGCGGCCGGCCGGTCGTGGTCGGCGGCCGACCCGACCAGCGCGGCGTCGTCGCTGCCGCCAGCTACGAGGCGCGCGCGTTCGGGGTTCGATCGGCGATGCCGATGGCCAACGCGGTGCGGCGGTGCCCCGAGCTGGTGATCGTGCGGCCGGACTTCACCAAGTACCAGGCCGTGTCGCGGCAGGTGTTCGCGCTGTTTCGGGCCGTGACGCCGGCGGTCGAGCCGCTCTCGCTCGATGAAGCTTACCTCGACGTCACCGAGAACGCGTGGGCCGAGCCGCTGGCCACGACCGTCGCCAAGCGCCTGAAGGAGCAGATCCGCGAAGAGACCGGCCTGACCGCCTCGGCCGGCGTCGCCCCCAACAAGTTCCTGGCGAAGATCGCCTCGGGCTGGCGGAAGCCGGACGGGCTGACCGTCGTCGCTCCCGAGCGCGTCGAGGCCTTCCTGCAGCAACTGCCCGTCAACGCGCTCCTCGGCGTCGGCCCCGTCACCGCCCGCAAGCTCCGCGCGCACGGCATCGTGGCCCTGGTCGACGTGCGCCGCTTCGACGTCGAGCGACTGACGAGCATCGTCGGGAGCCGGGCCGACTGGCTGCTGCGCCTGTCGCACGGCATCGACGACCGGCCGGTCCAGAGCACGCGGAGGGCCCGCTCGTCGAGCTCGGAACGCACGTACGCCGAGGACCTGACCGATCTCGAGGCCATTCGCAAGGAGATCGACGGCATGGCGCGCCGCACCGCGGCCGGGCTCGAGCGCCGGAAGATGACGGCCCGGACCGTCACCATCAAGGTGCGCTACGACGACTTCACCACGATCACGCGCAGCGACACGCGCAGGCCGCCGACGGCGGACGCGGACGAGATCGCCCGGCGGGCGGTGGCGCTCCTCGAACGCACCGACGCGGGAGCGCGGCCGGTCCGCCTGCTCGGGGCCGGCGTGCACAACTTCACGGCCGCCGCGGACGGGGCCCCGTCCTCCGAACCGGGCGCCGCCGCGGAGTCCGCCCGAACGCCCAGCGCGACCGCGAGGGCGCGCGAGCCGCTCGGGAACCCACCGGGCGATGCCGGGGAGGGCGGTCGCGCGGACTCCGCCCCTGACGCCGACTCCGACTCCGACTCCGACGCCGACTCCGACTCCGGCGCCGGCGCCGGCGCCGGGCGCGTATGATCGTCGGCGCCCGCAGGGCAGGACGGACCGCGGAACATCGCACCATGGCAGAGCCGAAAGCGGGCGTCGTCGCCTTTCCGGACCTCGGCCAGCTCGGCTGGGACGACGACTTCGCGGGCGCGTTCGACGCGCTCGACGAGCCCGGTACCGTGCCCGCTCGGGTGTCGATCGCGCACAACCATCTGTACCGGATCTTCACGCCTGCGGGGGATCTGCTGGCCGAAGCGACCGGACGACTACGCCACCGGGCGGCCGAATCGGCCGCGCTGCCGGCCGTCGGCGACTGGGTGGCGGCCGAGGTGCGGGGCGCCGAGGCGAAGGCGAGCATCCGGGCCATCCTGCCGCGGCGGGGCTTCTTCGCCCGCAAGGCGGCGGGCGATCCGACGAAGCGGCAGGTGGTCGCGGCGAACGTCGACGTGGTCCTGCTCGTCAGCGGCCTCGACGGGAACTTCAACGTGCGCCGCATCGAGCGCTACCTCATGGCCGCCGCGGACGGCGGCGTCACGCCCGTCGTCGTCCTGAACAAGGCCGACCTCAGCGACGACCCGGCGGCGCGGGTCGCCGAGGTGCGGCACGTCGCCGGCGACGTGCCGATCCACGTCACGGACTGCACGGCGAACGCCGGCCTCGACGCGGTGGCGCAGTACCTCGGCGCGGGACGGACGCTGGCCCTCCTCGGCTCGTCCGGGGTCGGGAAGTCGACGATCATCAACCGCCTGCTGGGCAGCGACCGGCAACGGACCGAGAGCGTCCGGATGGGCGACAGCCGGGGCCGACACACGACCGTCTACCGCGAGTTGATCGTCCGGCCGGGCGGAGGCCTCATCATCGACACCCCGGGCATGCGCGAACTGCAGAGCTGGGACGCCGACCGCGCGCTCGAGGAGAGGTTCGCCGACATCGAGGCGCTGGCCGAGGACTGTCGCTTCCGGGACTGCCGGCACCTCGCGGAGCCCCGGTGCGCCGTCCGGAAGGCAGTCGAAGAGGGACGCCTCGCCGCGTTCCGGCTGGAGCATTATCATCGCCTGCGGGCGGAGCGCGAGGCCCTCGAGCGGCGCCGGGACGAGCTGGCGCGGCTCGAGGACAAGCGTCAGACGAAGACGATTCACCGCCTGATGCGGCGCTTTCCGCATCGTCGCTGACGACACGAGGAGGAGAGCAGGATGCGCAAGACGCGTCGGAACACCGTTCAGGAGATCATCGTCGCCGGCATCGTGGCCGGCATCGCCGCCGGCTTCGGGACGCCGGCGCCGGCGCTGGCCCAGCCGGGCATCGAGCTGCCCGAGGGCGTCGAGCGCCGGGCCGTCGACATCTGGAGCGAGGGCACCCGGATGGCCGCCGACCTCTACTGGCCGCGCGAAGCGACGGGGGACGTCCCGGCCATCGTCATGAGCCACGGCTGGGGCGGCACGAAGGCCAGCCTGGTCCGCAACGCCGCGATCTTCGCGGCTGACGGCTTCGCCGTGCTCGCCTTCGACTATCGCGGCTGGGGCGAGAGCGACGGCAAGCTGGTGGTCGTCGGCGACATGCCCGAGCCCGGCGCGAACGGCGAGGTGCAGGTCCTCGCGCGCGAGATCCGGACCGTCGTCGACCCGATCGACCAGACGCTGGACATCCGCCGGGCCTTCGACTTCATCGAGGGCGAGGCGAGCGTCGACACGAGCCGGCTCGGCTACTGGGGATCGAGCTACTCCGGCGCCCACGCCATCTGGGTGGCCGCCAACGAGCCGCGCGCGGCGTGCGCGGTGGGGCAGGTGGCGGCGGCCGACTCGCTCGACCTCGCGCAGACGTCGTGGAAGGGCACCGGGGTCGACATCGAGGCATATGCGCGCGAGCAGGCCATCCGCCGGGCGCGGGGCGAGATCGCGCCGCTGCCGCAGGGCACGGACAAGGCCCCCAACCTGAACGGCTGGGCGCACCTCGACAAGGTGATCGGCTATCGGCCGGTCGAGGACGCTTCGCGGATCACGATTCCGCTGCTCGTCGTCGACGCCGAGCACGAGGAGCTGTTCGACCGGCACCGGGCCGGCGAGCTCTCCGTCGAGCGGGCGAAGGCGAACGGGGCCCGGGCGGAGTACCGCGTCATTCCCGACATCTCGCACTACGACATCTATCGTGAGGCGTTCGACGAATCGGCCCGGATGGCGCTGGCCTGGTTCAACGACTGCCTGAAGTAGATGCGAGGAGGTTCCCGGGGCCGGCGGGGCAGGTCGCGGGACCGGCCGGACCGCGGAGGGGGCTCCCCGGGGCGGTCGCGCTCCCGCGTCCGGTTCACGCCCGGACGCGGAGCGGCCGCGCTGCTGCTGGCCGGGGCCGGCGCGGCGCTCGTCTGGTTCTGGCCGGGCGCTGCACCGGCCCCGCGGGTCGAGCGCACCGCCGATCAGAACGTGCTGCTCGTCACCATCGACACGCTGCGCGCCGATGCGCTCGGCAGCTACGGCGGACCGGCCGCGACCCCCAACCTGGACCGCCTGGCCGCGACCGGCGTCCGCTTCGAGTTCGCCCACGCGCATGCCGTGGTGACGCTGCCCTCGCACGCCAGCATCCTCACCGGAGTGTACCCCTTCCAGCACGGCATCCACGACAACTCGGGCTATCGACTGCCGGCCGACCGCCAGACCCTGGCCTCGATGCTCCGCGGCGAGGGCTTCGCCACCGGGGCGTTCGTGGCCGCGTTCCCGCTCGACAGCCAGTTCGGGCTCGACGCCGGCTTCGACGTCTACGACGACCGTTTCGGGCACGCGGAGGGGCCCTCCGACTTCACGATCGCCGAGCGGCCGGCCGAGGCGGTGGTCGCCGTGGCCCGCGACTGGATCGAGGCGCAGACCGAGCGGTGGTTCGCGTGGGTGCACCTGTTCGACCCGCACGCCGTCTACCGGCCGCCGCCCCCCTTCGACGCCCGCTACGCGGCGAGCCCGTACCACGGCGAGGTGGCCTACACCGACTACGCGCTCGGGCCGCTCCTCGCCGCGGCGGCGGCGGGCGGGGCGCGCCCGACGTTCGTCGTGGTCACGTCCGATCACGGGGAATCCCTCGGGGAGCATGGCGAGCGGACCCACGGCCTGTTCGCCTACGAGGCGACGCTCCGCGTGCCGCTGATCCTCGCCCAGGTCGGTCCGCGAGCGGCGGAACGGCCGGGCGACGGCGTCGTCGCGTCCGAGCCCGCCCGCCACGTGGACATTCTTCCGTCGGTCCTCGACGCGCTCGCACTGCCGGCGCCTCCCGCGCTGCCGGGCCGTTCGCTGCTGGACCCCGCGGCCGGCGACACCGGCACCGAACCGCTCTCGTACTTCGAGGCGCTGTCCGCCTCCCTCAACCGGGGGTGGGCGCCGCTGCGCGGGGTGCTGGCGGGGCGGGACAAGTACATCGATCTGCCGCTGACAGAGCTGTACGACCTCGAGGCGGACCCCGCCGAGTCGGAGAACCTGGTCGCGGGGCGCGCGGGGCGCGCGGGGGAGCTGGCCGCACTGCTGGAGGACCTGCCGGCGTCGGATCCGCTCGACCGCCGCATCGCGGAGACGGCCGAGGTGGCCGAGCGCCTGCAGTCCCTCGGCTACCTCCGGGGATCGGCGCCCGCGAAGGAGAGCTACACGGCCGCCGACGACCCGAAGCGCCTCGCCCACCTGGACGAGGCGATCCACCGCGGCGTGGACCTGTTCCAGCGCGGCCGGGCGCGCGAGGCTATCGAGGTCTACCGGGGCGTCATCGCCGAACGCCCGGAGCTGGAGCTGGCCCACCGGCACCTGGCCTTCCTGCACTGGTCGCAGGGCGAGGTCGACGAGGCGATCGCGGTCCTGACCGGCGCGCGGGACGCCGGCATCGCCAGCCCGGCCGCCGCCGGCCAGCTCGGGATCTATCTGGCCGAGAGCGGCCGCGCGGACGAGGCCGTGCCGCTGCTCGAGGCGCTGGTCGCCGGCGAGCGGCCGCCCCTCGACCCGCTGAACGCGCTCGGGATCGCCTACGCCCGCCGGGGCGACGCGGACCGGGCCCTGCGGACCTTCGAGCGCGTCATCGAGCTCGACCCCGACAACGCGATGGCGCTCGAGAACATCGGCACGGTCCACGTCCAGCGCGGGGATCGAGCGGCGGCGGCCGCCGCTTTCGAGCGCGCGGTGGCGCTCGCGCCGCGTTCCTCGCGCGCGCACGCAGGACTGGGAGTGGTGCAGCTCCGGGGCGGCGATCGGGCGGCGGCGGTCGCCAGCTGGACCCGCGCCGTCGAGCTCGATCCGGCCAACTTCGATGCCCTGTTCAACCTGGCCACCGAGCTGGTCAACGCGGGCGACCGCGCGGCGGCGCGCCCGTACCTGGAGCGGTTCGTACGGACTGCGCCGCCGGCCTTCTACGCCGCGGACATCCGGCGCCTCGCGGGCGTGCTGGAGAGCATCCCGCGCTGACGCTCGCGGCCGTCCTGCGACAGCCGTCCTGCGTCGGACATCCTGCGACGGCCGTGCCTCGCCGGACGTCCGGGGAGCGGCTCGATCCGGGGAGGGGAACTGCCTCGCCGTTTGGCGACAAATCTGTCGCCAAACGGCATCTGCTGCTGTTACGATGGGGATACGTGGCGGGAGCGCGGAAGGTTCCCGATAGTTCGAGCGCCGGTTCCGCTGCTCCCGCTCACGTGATGGGAGGGCGGCGAGATGAAACGGCGAACGTATCGTGCGGCACTGGGCGTGGCCACCGGGCTGGCGCTCGTTCTGCTGGCGGCACCTGCCTCGGCCCAGGTCGACCTGGGCCGCATCGACCTCACCGTCGAGGACACCACCGGCGCCGTGCTTCCGGGCGCCTCCGTAGCTATCACCGGCCCGGAGGATCGCTCCGACATCTTCACCGACGTGCAGGGCGAGGCGCACCTGTTGCGGCTGCCTCCCGGCACCTACGAGGTGCGCGTCGAGCTGCCCGGGTTCAGCGCCTACGTCGACACCGCGGTCCAGGTGCGGGCGGCGGCGTCGACCCCGATGCTCGCGACGCTGGAGGTGGGCGGGCTCGACGAGACGATCACGGTCACGGGGATCTCGCCGATCGTCGACCCCCGACGCCAGAGCACCGACACCCACGTCACCCTGGAGGAGCTGCAGGAGATTCCGTCGTCGCGCGATCCGTGGGTGGTGCTGCAGACGATACCCGGCGTCATCGTCGACCGCGTCAACGTCGGGGGTGCCGAATCCGGCCAGCAGTCGAACTACATGGCCAAGGGCGCCAGCAGCGGGGAGAACACCTGGACCCTCGACGGCGTCGTGATCACGGACATGGCGTCCCTCTCTTCCCCCACCTACTGGGACTTCGACCAGTTCCAGGAGGTGCGCATCAACACCGGCGGCGCCGACGTCCGGAACCAGACCCCCGGGGCCGCGGTGGACGTGGTGCTCAAGAGCGGCAGCAACCAGTACCACGGCAGCGTGCGCGGCTACTTCGCCAACGAGGCGCTGCAGCGCAACAACCTGTCGCCGGCGCTGGCCGAGTCCATCGGCGGGCAGACCGGCAAGGGCAACCGCATGGAGCAGTACCGGGACTACGGCTTCGAGATCGGCGGCCCGCTCGTGCGGGACCGGCTGTGGGGCTGGGGCGCGCTGGGCGAGACCGACATCCGCCTGCGGACCCTGATCGACACCTCCGACCGCACCACGCTGACCAACCGGGCCCTGAAGCTGCAGGGGCAGGTGACGGACGGGCTGCGCCTCGGCTTCAACCACTTCAACGGGGCGAAGATCAAGCTGGGCCGGAACGCCAGTCCGACGCGGCCCGACGAGACCACCTGGGACCAGGGCAACCTGGGCTCGGGCCTCTATACCGGCTCGGGAAACTGGGTCGGGGGCGACCTGGTCGTGAGCGCCAAGGGGAGCATCTACAACAACGGCTTCTTCCTGGAGCCGCGCGGCGGTCTCGACGTCGAAGGCGTCTACCGCGACGTCAACCGCGTCTGGCACAACTCGTTCGTCGACTACCGCTCCTATCGCCCGTAGCGCGTGGCCAGCGTCGACACCAACTACTTCCGCGCGAACCACGAGCTGAAGCTCGGCTTCGGCTGGCGCAAGAACACCGTCGAGTCCCAGAGCACCTGGCCGGGGACGGGGCACTACTCCATCCATCTCCCCAGCTATCCCCAGAACGGCCTCATGCTGCCGGTCATCGTGGCGGACGCGGTGAGCAACAGCGAGGGGCGCTACCTGCACTTCTACGCCAGCGACCGGATCTCGCTGGACCGTCTCACCGTCGACGTGGGTATCCGCTACGATCGGTCGACCTCGTCCCTGCTGGAGGCGAGCCGCGGGGCGAACCCGCTGGTCCCCAACCTCCTGCCGGCCCTGACCGCACCGGCGCTGCACGACACCCACACGTTCGACATCCTCGCCCCCCGCATCGGCATCAGCTACGCCCTCGGCGAGGATGCGGACACGCTCCTGCGCGCCAGCTACGGGCAGTTCGCGTCCCAGTTGGCGGCGGGCTCCGCCCAGCAGATAGCGAGCCCGATCTACTACTCGGCCGCCGCCTACCTGGCCGTCGACCTCAACGGCGACGGCATCGCGCAACCGGACGAGCTGCTGCTGGACGCCGGCCTGATCGACGCCAGCGGATTCAATCCGAACAACCCGACGTCGACCGACAGCGTCAATCAGGTGTCGCCCGATCTGACCTCACCGCGGACGCACGAGGTGATCTTCGGCGTCGACCGCGAACTGCCCATTCCCAACTCGGCCCTCACGGCGTCGGTGACCTACCGGCGGTTCACCAACTTCCGGTGGTACCCGCTGATCGGCATCACCTCCGCCGACTACGGCATCGTGGACACCATCACCGCGGCGCTCCCGGAGTCCGCCGGCGGAGGATCGGCCAGCCAGGACGTCTACGCGCCGCTCCCGGGCGTCGTGCTGCCGCCCGGCAACGGTTCCGAGGAGCGCAACCGGAACGGGTATCACCAGCAGTACTGGGGGTGGGAGACCAACTTCATCAAGCGCCTGAGCAACCGCTGGATGGCGCGCATCGGCTACTCCTGGAACGACCACCGGGAGTACTTCACCGACCGTGCGGCGGCAATCATCGATCCGACGCCGACGCCCAACAACCCGAAGCGCGACGGCGGCCTCGTGATTACGAGCACCGGCGGCAGCGGGAAGTCCGACATCTTCTTCCTGACGCCGAAGTACCAGTTCGTCGCCAACGGGCTCTACCAGGCACCGCTGGGCATCAACGTAGCCGCCAACCTGCTCGTCCGCCAGGGCTACGGGCAGCCCTACTTCCAGGAGATCCAGGCCCATCCGCGGGACGCGGGGGCATTCAAGGAGGTGCTGCTCAGCCCCGACGTGGGCGCCAACCGGCTGCCGGCCATCAAGAGCTTCGACCTGCGCGTCGGGAAGGAGTTCCGCCTCGACGAGGTCACGCTGAACATCGACCTCGACTGGTTCAACATCCTCAACGCGGGGACGGTGCTCGGCCGGCAGTACGACGTCGGGGCGGCCCCGGGGCTGACCGGCCCGGGACAGACGCTGGAGATCATGAACCCGAGCCTGCTCCGCCTCGGCTTCCGGGTCGGCTTCTAGGCGCCGCAGCCGATGTCCTGGCTCGCGCGCGCGCTCAGAATCGGGGTGCCGGCCGCCGCACTGGCGGCCGGCTCGCCCACTCCGCTAGCCGCCCAGAACCCCTGCCCCGACATGACGGCGGCGGCGGCCCTGCAGGGTCGCGCCGCGGCGCCGCCCTTCGGCGTCGACAAGCGTTTCGGGACGGTCGACGACGGCGGGCGCTGGGGCGTCCTCGACAGCGTCTGGAACCATCGCGCGGCGCTCGAGAAAGGCCTGCTGCGGCCGGTGGCCGCGGACGATTCGGAGGAGACCCAGGTCGAGGCCGAGGACATCGGCGAGATCGCGGTGCTTCGGAACGAGGGCGACCTCGTCCGGGCGGCGAACATCTACGACCTGCGCGACGTCAAGCTCCGCTTCAGCCCCAACGACGATGGCGGCTACGACGTATCGCACCTCGGCACGGCCACCTGGCGCTCGCCGGTGGGCGAGCAACTGACGCTGGGCGACGACGACAGCACGTCGCTGGAGCTGCCGTTCGAGTTCTCCTACTACGCGAACACGCACGAGGACGCCTTCGTCAACTCGGACGGCAACATCACCTTCGAGGAGGCGGACAGCGCCAGCACCTCGCGCAACGTCTCCCGGCTGCTCTCCGGGGCACCGCGCATCGCGCCCTTCCTCGCCGATCTGGACCCGTCCAGTGGCGGCGGGGTATACGCGCAGACCGGGGAGGATGCCGTCACCGTGACCTGGTGCGCGGTCCCCGAGTACGGGTCGCAGCTCACCACCACCGTGCAGGCCGCACTGCTCTCGACCGGCGTCGTCGAGATGACGTTCGACGCCGGCATCGGGACGGGCACGGCACTCGTCGGGCTCTCCCCGGGCCGCACTACCTCGTTCGAGTCGGTCGACCTGAGCGATACCGCCGGCGCCACCGGCGGCAGCGCCGCGGTCGGCGAGCGCTTCGCGCTGCGGGGCGAGCTCGACACGGTCGCCGTGGCGCAGAAGTTCCTGCAGTCGCACCCGGACGCCTACGACCAGGTGATCATCTGGACGGATGCGCCGATCCTCATCGATGCGTTCGCCTACCACGTCACGATCGCGAACGACATCCAGGGCATCGGCATGCCGACCTACGACATTCCGCCCGACTTCGGAAGCGACGAGCTCAGCGGCATCGCCGTGATGGGATGGCTCGGGAAGTACTCCGACGACACGGAGATGAAGCTGTTCGAGGGGGGAGAGGACACCACCCTGAGCATTCT
>JAPOWL010000301.1 GCA_026707615.1 Acidobacteriota bacterium
TCATCCAGTGCCTGACCGACAACACCAACCGCGCCGTCGGCGAGATCCGCCATCTCCTCTCCAAGCACAACGGCAATCTCGGCACGACGAACTCCGTGGCCTGGATGTTCGAGAAGCACGGCCACATCGTCGTCGAGCAGGGGACGGTGGACGAGGAGACGCTCATGACCTCGGCGATCGACGCTGGGGCCGACGACTTCCGCGAGGACGGCGACACGTGGGAGATCGTCTCCAGCCCCGAGGCGTTCGAGGCGGTGCGCGAGGCGGTCACGGCGGCCGGCGCCAGGCCGGTCTCGGCGCAGGTCGCGATGCTGCCGCAGAACCTGGTGAAGCTCGAGGGCAAGACGGCCCAGCAGATGATCAAGTTGATGGAAGTGCTGGAGGACCAGGACGACATCCAGCACGTCTGGTCGAACTTCGACATCGAAGCGAAGGAGATCGAGGCCTCGCTGGCGTGAGAATCCTCGGGGTCGACCCGGGATCGAGCCGGACCGGGTACGGCTGCATCGAGACGGACGGCAGCCGCCACCGGGTGGTGACGTGCGGGGTGCTCGCTCCCGCGGCGCGAGCCGCCTTTCCGGAGAAGCTGCTGGCCATCCGCGACGGGCTGGCGTCGCTGATCGCCCGGCACCGCCCGGCCGCCGTGGCCGTCGAGGATCTCTTCTACGCGCGGAACGCCCGCAGCGCGCTCAAGCTCGGTCACGTGCGGGGCGTCGTCCTGCTCGCGGCCTCGGAGGCCGGGCTCCCGGTCAGCGAGTTCGCGCCCGCGGAGGTGAAGCGCGCCGTGGTGGGCTACGGACGGGCCGACAAGCCGCAGGTGCGGCAGATGGTCATGCTGCTCCTGGGCCTGTCCGAGCCGCCGTCGCCGCTCGACGTGTCGGACGCCCTGGCCGTGGCCGTGTGCCACGCGCACGTGGCGGGATCCGCGGCCGTGCGCCAGGCCGCCGCGGCGGCGGAAGGGGAGCGCGGCGCGGGCGCCGGGACCGCGGCAGGGACGGGCCGCGCCGTGAAGGGCGCGGGCGGCGAAGCTCGGAGCTGGCGCCGGTACCGGCCCGGGCCGCCCTCATGATCGCCCACCTCCGCGGCCGCCTCGCCGAGAAGGAGCCCGGCCGCCTGGTCCTCGACGTGGGCGGGGTGGGGTACGAGGTCCACGTCCCGCTGCCGACCTTCTCCGAGGTCGGCGAGCCCGGCGCCAACGTCTCCCTGCGCATCCACACGCACGTGCGCGAGGACACGCTGGCGCTCTTCGGGTTCGCCTCGCGGCTCGAGCTCGAACTCTTCGAGCGGCTCATCGGCGTGAACGGCGTCGGCCCGAAGCTGGCCCTGGCGGTGCTGTCCGGCATCGAGCCGCGCGACCTGGTGCAGGCGGTTCGCAGCGGGGAGCACGCGCGGCTGAACGCCGTTCCGGGCGTGGGCCGCAAGACGGCGGAGCGGATCGGGCTCGAGCTCAAGGACAAGCTGCCCGCGGCGGACGGTGGGGGCCCGTCGCAGCCCGGGCCGGACGGCGACCTTCGCGGCGACGTGCTGTCGGCGCTCGTCAACCTCGGCTACCAGCGCCCGGTTGCCGAGCGCGCCGCCGAGGCGGCCCTGCGGGGCGACCACGGCGGCTTCGAGGCGACCCTGCGGGCCGCCCTGCGCGAGCTGGCCGGCTGAAGGGCCGCCGCGCGCCGGCGCGGGATTCGAGTGACGTCGCGAGCGGCTGTGCTCAAGGCCAGGAGTGGCCGCACGCCCACGAGACTTCATCGGAGATTGTAGCGTCGGGCGCGGGTCCTGCCGGCGGTTTGCGTCAGGCGGGCCCGTAAGAGATCGTTCAGCAGGTCGCGCGCCACGGCGGGGGGCGCATCCAGCAGGTTGGCCGCCTTCGGCGTTGGAGGGGCTCCCGCGCCGGAGGATCTCGTCGAGCAGTGCTTGCCGCGCCGGTTCTGCTGATCGCCGCCCCGACCTCGCTCGCGACAAGCGTCCTGCGGTTCGACGCCGAGCTGTCGAAGTCCTACGCCAGCCACAAGTGCCAGACCGAAATCGGCCCGGGGCCGTTCGGCGCCGGCTGGCTGCCGTACACGAAGTCCCGGCCGTGCCGCGTGTATGCCAAGTCCGAGGAGTCGGCCCCGATCGCAATCGGCAGAGCTTCTACCCGGTAACGCCGACGGTGCAAATCTGTGACCAAGAAGCCACCCAGCGTCGCGTCGATCGACGACCCGTCCCGAACGTAGCCAATCATGAATGCCTCACGGCCGCCCCATGCGTAATCGCCCTCCACGAACCGTCGAATCCCGTTCCTGCAGTACTGCGCCACCGTCTTCGACGCCGCGGCGTCCAGAATCTTGGCTTCCGCGACCAGCGGAAAGCGCCGCTCTCTGCTGGACAAGACAATCGAAAGGTCCGGGCGTTTCTCGAGATGAGATCCGTCGAAACTGATGCTCTCCATTCCCCGCCCCACGTACAACACAAGCTGCCCCCAGAGACCACCCTCCCGGATCAGTCTGTTCAGCCGAGCCTGCATCAACCCGGTGACTTCCGCTTCCTCTCCCGCGGCCACTGTAGCCGCGGCGCCCTGTCGAACGTCGTCGAAGGCCTGCCGCAATCCATCCGCCACCGCTTCCATGTGCTCGTCCGCAATCGCCGGCAGCGGCAAGCGAACGCCACGCGTCAGCTCCTCGACCTGGTCAGGTCGAGGCCGAACCGTCGGTCGTCTCATGCGGTGGCATGCCCCTTCAGCAACTCGATGTGCGACCACGCGATCCGCTGCGCCAGCAGGCGCGCTTGGGTCTCGCTCCAATAGCGCCTTTGCGCGAGACGGCAGATCAAGAGCGCGTCCGCTCCGCTGTCGAACACGATCTCCGATGCCGCCGCGTCGTCCGCCGCCCGCAGAAGTCCCGGCCAGTCCGCCGACGGAACGCTCCCTGTCAATGGCCGCCGCCCAGTTCTCACCGCGATTGCCAGCCACGGCGATCCGGCCGGTACCGGACTCAGGCCGACGGCCAGACTCGCTCCGAACCGCCGGCACCAGGGCGTCAGTTCATCTTTCAGTACCTCGCAGAACCGCTCCCTCTCAGTCGAACCCGGCATCGCTTGCGCGTTTCGTTTGTTCTCCGCGAACGGCAGGTTGAACTCCAGCGTATCGCCAATGACCTGCAGGTCCCGTTCGCCGAGTCCGTACCGATTCCCGACCCACTCGTCCACCTTCTCCCACCCCACTCTTCCCGATCGCAGCTCCTCGAACAGGCTCTCGATTTCGCGGTGCCGGGATGTGCCAAGATTGTCGAAGTCCGGGACCGGCATGCGGTCAAGCGCTGCCTTCTCGATCACGTCCCGTTCGAAGCCGAATTCGCCACTCGTCATTAGCGCAAACCATATGGCCACCCTACTTCCAAGAACCAGTGCGAGATAACGAACCAATAGAGTCGCATCTGCATGGGCTTGAGGACTGTACCCATAGAACGTCTCGCTGAAGACCACGCCTTCGTCGCAGATCACTACGCCGATTCGACTCGCCGCGGCCGGGGGGGATTTGTGGACGATAGCTTGTGGCCCGATATACAAGTCGGCATCCCGGGGGCGGTGCATTCGCTCATGCGAAAGCAGAGGGAGAGAGGAGACGTCAACCAGGATGCGGGAGAACGCTCCCGCCACAAGCTCGGGCCGCCCATGAAGATGGGTTGCATCCAGACCGGGTCGACCGTCGCCTTGCCGACGGATCCCACTGCTCGTTCTAAGCGCTTGGTAGCCGTTCCCACTGCCCCGCAAACGCCCGCGGTCTGCAATGCCGATCTTCTCCTTCCAGAAGTCGTACAGGGTCGGATGCCCCTCAGCGCGAATCCGTTCGAGGATGCCGAGGTCCGCCTTCGACCCCCGGAACAGTGTCTTCAGGATATCGGGTGTGTCGGCAAGCTGCTGCGAGGACACGACTTCCGCGGTCGCCACGTCGATACGCATGCGGCCAGCGCCGTTCAGACGTGCATCGAGCCGCGGACTGATGAACCGGAAGCCGGCCTCGACACCCGGTGTTCTGTTGGTGGCGAAGAGCAAGCAGAAGGGCGCCGATATCTGCGGCCACACCTTCGTATGGCGCAGCTCCGCTCCGTTCACGATCGACGTGACGTCTAGTGCCTCGAATAGCGCCCGGCGCGCTGCCGGCATCCCGTCGCCCTGCTGGAAGAGCAGGCGCGCGTGCAGCGCAAAGGCAATCTGGCCGTCCGGCTTCGCCCACTCCATCGCCCGCCACACGAAGGGAAGGTCGAGCACCTCGTTCGGCAGAGGAGGGCTTGCGTTCGTGATCTCCCTGGCCGCGGCGATACGCGCCACCGTGTCCCGGACGCGGCTCCACTCGGGCAGCTTCGTCCCGCTCGCCCAAGGCGGGTTCCCGACCACGAGATCGTATCGCCCCCTGTGCTCGTCGCCGACGAACTGTCCCAAGCTGCCGAGGGATGCGCCTTCCTTTTCGCCTGCGCCGCTGACCCGGTGCAGCACGCTTCCGCGGAGCGCTCGGAACCGCAGCTTGTCGACCGGCGTCGGGTCCGGGTCGAGCTCGATCGACAGCAGATACAGACCCAGTGCCGCGAACCGAAGCGCGTCTTCGTTGACGTCGAAGCCGACCAGCTTCTCGTAGAGGATTCTCCTGAGCGCGTCGGCATCCGGCCGTCTTCCATCGGCCCGCCACCGAGCCGCGACCAGTTCCCGGAAGGCCGTCAGCAGGAAGATGCCCCCCCCCACGGCCGGGTCCAGAACTCTGGCGGACTCGCCCGCATTCCGGCGCCTCAGGGCGCCGAATGCTGCCCGCACCATCAGGTCAGCGATCGGCGCGGGGGTGAAGTAGCCCCCTTCGCGCTTCTGCTTGGCTGGCGCGTGCTGCCTCAGGTAAAGCTCGTAGGCTTGGCTCAGGACCCCGACGGGGATGTGCGCGAAGTCGAGATTGGCCCACTTCTCCTCCCAGCCGAGGAACAACTCGCCGTCCGGGGCCCGTCGGAGCACGTCTCCCAGGATGCGGTACGTCTGCGCCGGCAGCGTCTCGAACAGTCCCTCGGACAGGGGGAGGTCGCCGTTGAACGTCGCATCGAGCCACCTGGATGTATCTGCCGCGGCTTGGCGCGTGTCGAAGAGTCCCGCTGCGGTCGTGGGGTCCGACAAGTTCTCCGGCAGCAGGTTGCGATCCGCCAGGAACCGGGTGAAGAGCGCTCGGCCGACCAGGGAGATAGCGTCCTCCCGGGAGACGCCCAGCCCGATGAGTTTCGTCGTCGCGCGGCTCAACAGGTTGAGGACGACATTGGAAATCCAGCCCCTGCTCGTGATAGCGGCCTGCGGGCGCTCGTTGCCCAACCGCGTGAACACCGCAGCGCGGTCTTCATCGTCGCAGCTGACTCGAGCCCGGCCCAGCGACTTCCTGTCGAGGCCGATGCGATAAACCCGCAGACTGCCGGGGGCGACCACCCCGAGGTACGGGGCATCCCCACGCATCGCGAGCAGACGTCGTATGGGCTGCAGTTGGCGGTCATCGTTCAGCGAATCCGCGTCGATCAGGAACAACAGCGGCGCGCCCTGCCATTCGTACACGGCGTCGACCACGCCCAGCACGGCGTCGCCGGTGCGGCGCGCCGTCAGCAGCGTCGCATAGGGCAGAAGCTCGGGGCCGTCATCGTCGAGCAGGAGCAAGGCCGACGGGTCGGCCCCGAACTCAGCAAGCGAAGCGCGCATTCCAGCCATCGGATCCGTCCCCTTCGGTACGGTGGATGGGCGGGCAAGCTCTGCAAACTCGAGGCCAACTTGGCAAGGCAGCACATCTCCCGCCCATCCTCCTCGGGTCGCAGCGGACTCTCCTCTTCAGTTCCAGGTTCGGACGGCCTCGCCCTTCACCAGAGCGAGTTGCCGGCCCTCCCGCCGGCGCGGCTGCGAAATCGGGGAGACGTACGCCGACGGCCGGCGGCGGTCGATGACCCGATCCGTCGGGCGGTTGTTCTCGTCGAGCTCCCGGTGGCGGCGGGGGCACGCGCAGGGGGAGTTCAGGATCGGCTGTTCGTGGAACCGATGCGCCCTCCCGGCGACGTCGGCCAGCCCGGGTTCGCTCGGTCGGGGGTGCCGTTCTCATTCGCAGTCCCCCACCCACCGCGCACAACGACGCGTCGGCTACGCCGAGTTGGAACAGGAAGAGTGGCAGGACCGCCAGCCCGGGCACCGCACCCACCGCGATCGAGACGGCCAACCTCACGAGCACGCTGCAGGCCGTCATCGTCCCGCCGTCCGCTGGTCGCGAACCGGCACACCTCAATGGCCGCTTGGCTCTGGGCGTCGAGGGCCAGCGTGTCGACGGCGTGCCGGAGGTCGGCGTGGCTCCGCTCCAATACTACCGGATCGCCTCCCGTTCCCGGCGGCCTCCGGCGACCTCTCCGGCGTCGGGCCGCGCTTCCCGCGTACAATGTCCGCGCGATCCTGAACGATGGGCAGCGAACGCATCCTGAGCACGGTGCAGGGGGACGAGGACGCCCGCTACGAGGAGGGCCTGCGCCCGCGCACCCTCGACGCCTACGTCGGGCAGGACCGCGTGCGCGAGAACCTCCAGGTGTCCGTCACCGCCGCCCGGCAACGGGGCGAGGCGCTCGATCACGTGCTGCTGCACGGCCCGCCGGGTCTCGGCAAGACGACGCTGGCCTACGTGATCGGGCACGAGCTCGGCGTGGCGGTGCGCGCCACGGCCGGGCCGGTGATCGAGAAGGCGGGAGACCTGGCCGCGCTCCTGACCCACCTGGGTGCGCGCGAGGTGCTCTTCATCGACGAGATCCATCGCCTGAGCCCGGCCGTCGAGGAGATCCTCTATCCGGCGATGGAGGACTACGAGCTCGACATCCTGATCGGCCAGGGTCCGGGAGCGCGCTCCGTCAAGGTGCCGGTGGAGCGCTTCACCCTGGTGGGCGCGACCACCCGCACCGGTCTCCTCACCTCCCCCCTCCGCGCGCGCTTCGGGATCGCGCATCGGCTGGATTTCTACACCGAGGCCGACCTCGTCCGGATCGTCGGGCGGTCGGCGCGCATCCTCGGGGTGCGGATCGACGACGCGGCCACGGCCGAGATCGCCCGGCGCTCCCGCGGGACGCCGCGGGTCGCCAACCGGCTGCTGCGCCGCGTGCGCGACTACGCCGAGGTACGGGCCGACGGAGTGGTGACCGACGACGTGGCGCGCCGGGCCCTGGACCTCCTCGATGTCGATGCGCGCGGCTTCGACGAGGCCGACCGCCGTCTGCTGCGGACCATCATCGAGAAGTTCGGGGGCGGCCCCGTCGGGCTGGGCACCATCGCGGCGGCCATCAGCGAGGAGAAGGACGCGATAGAGGACATCTACGAGCCCTTCCTGATGCAGATCGGGTTCCTGGACCGGACGCCGCGCGGCCGGGTGGCGACGGCGCGGGCGTACGACTTCTTCGGGCTGCCGGCGCCGGGCACGACGCCGCGCCTTCTGTAGGGGACTGAAGAGCGTGGCGACACGAAACGGCGGTCGGCTCGCGGGCGGGCGGACGGCGCGGCGGGTGAAGGTTGCGTCGCTCGCCACCTACGTTCCGCCGCGGGTGCTCACCAATGCCGATCTCGAGGTCCTGGTCGAGACGACGGACGAGTGGATCCTCAAGCGCACCGGCATCCGCGAGCGCCACGTCGTCGACGACGGCGTGGCGTCCTCCGACCTCGGAGCGGAGGCGGCGCGCGAGGCCATCGCGGCGGCCGGGCTGACGCCGGCCGACATCGGCTTCATCGTCGTCGCCACGACGACGCCGGACATGTTCTTCCCGAGCACGGCCTGCCTTCTGCAGACCAAGATCGACGCCCGGAACGCCTGGGGGTTCGACCTCGGCGCCGCCTGCTCGGGCTTCACCTACGCGCTCACCACCGGCGCGCAGATGGTGGCGGGCGGCGCCCACGACTACGCGCTCGTCGTCGGCGCCGACGTGATGTCGTCGATCATCGACTACCAGGACCGGGCGACCTGCGTTCTCTTCGGCGACGGCGCGGGGGCGGCGGTGGTGGCCCCGGCCACCGAGGACGGGCTGTGCCTGCTCGATTTCGCGCACGAGATCGACGGCAGCGGCGGGCCGGCGCTCTGCATGCCGGCAGGGGGCAGCCTGCGTCCGGCGAGTCACGAGACCATCGACCAGCGCCTGCACTACGTGCATCAGGACGGGCCGGCGGTGTTCAAGTTCGCGGTGCGCAAGATGGTCGAGATCTGCCGCCGGGTGCTGGACGCGAACGGGATCGGGCCGGACGACATCGACCTCTTCGTATGCCACCAGGCCAACCGCCGCATCATCCTGAGCGCGGCGGAGCACCTCGGGGTCGATCGCGACCGGATCGTCATCAACATCGACCGCTACGGCAACACGACCGCCGCGACCATTCCGCTCGCCCTGGCCGACGCCCGCGCCGACGGCCGCCTGAAGAAGGGCATGCGCGTGCTGCTGAGCTCCGTGGGGGCCGGCTTCACGGTGGGCGCGGTGCTGCTGCGGTGGGCCTGTTGACGGCGGACGGCCTGCGGCTCTCCGACTTCGACTACGACCTCCCCGCCGACCGCATCGCCCGGGAGCCGGTGGCGGAGCGCGACTCGGCGCGCCTGCTCTGCCTCGACCCGCAGAACGGCGCCTGCCGCCATGGTCACGTCCGGGACCTGCCCGAGCTGCTGGCCGCGGGCGACCTCGTGGTGGCGAACGACACCCGCGTCTTCCCGGCGCGGCTCCGCGGCCGCCGGGAGCCGAGCGGCGGCGCGGTCGAGTGCCTGCTGCTCGCGCGCCTCGACGAAGAGCGCTGGGATGTGCTCGTGCATCCGGGCCGGAAGCTCCGCCCGGGCACCGCGGCCCGCTTCGACGGGGGAGGCCGCCGCCTGCGCCTGGAGGTGCTGGAGCGGCACTTTCACGGGCGCCGGACGATCCGCCTGACCGCCCCCGAGGGTGAGGACGTCGACAGTGCGATCGACGCGATCGGCGAGGTCCCTATTCCCCCCTACCTCAAGCGCCCCGTCCACGGCGGCGACGGGGAGCGCTACCAGACGGTCTTCGCGTCGGCCCGCGGGTCGGTCGCCGCGCCGACGGCAGGGCTGCACTTCACGCCGCGGCTGATCGAGCGCCTCCGGGAGCGCGGGATGGAGTGGCGTCCGATCACGCTGCACGTCGGCTACGGCACGTTCGAGCCGGTGCGCACGGAGTCGGTCGCCGAGCACCGGCTGGCCGCGGAGCGCTTCGCCATTCCGGAGCGGACCGCCGCCGCCGTCAACCGCGCGCGCGCCGAAGGGCGCCGCGTCGTCGCCGTCGGCACCACGACCACCCGGGCCCTCGAGGCCGCGGCCCGCGCGGGCGGCGGGAAGGTCCGGTCCGGCGCCGGGTCCACCGACCTCTACATCTACCCCGGGTTCCGCTTCGAGGTCGTGAGCGCCCTGCTCACCAACTTCCACCTGCCGCGCTCGTCGCTGCTGCTGCTCGTCTGCGCCTTCGCCGGCCGGGATCCGATCCTGGCCGCCTATCGGGAGGCGGTCGCCCGCGGCTACCGGTTCTACAGCTACGGCGACGCGATGCTGATCCTGCCGGGCGGCTCGCCCGCCGCGGGTGATCCCCCGCCGCGATCCCTGTCATAATTGATCGTTCGTGCCGGCGTAGCTCAGTTGGTCAGAGCGAGCGGCTCATATCCGCTAGGTCCGGGGTTCAAGTCCCTGCGCCGGCACCACTGTTCCGTCCGATCCGCGGCCGCGGCACCACCGGCTGCGGCGGCGGCCGCCCCGGACCCGGGACGATCACGGTGATCGGTGCTCACGCCGGCGGCCGGCGGCCGCTCGTCGCGCGCGTCCTGCGGGCCATCGAGCGGGGCGGGCTGATTCCGCGGGGCGGCCGTGTGCTGGCGGCCCTGTCGGGAGGCCCGGACTCGGTAGCGCTGAGCGCGCTCCTGGCCGACGGCGCCGCCGCCGGCGGCTTCGCCCTGGCGGGGCTCCTCCACGTCAACCACCAGCTCCGGGGGAGCGCCGCGGAGGCCGACGAGGGCTTCTGTAGGGGCCTGGCGGCGGCGCTCGATGTCCCGATCCGCGTCGAGCGGGTCGACGTCGCGGGTCTGGCCCGCGCCGACGGCCTGTCGATCGAGCACGCCGGGCACCGCGCCCGGTACGCGATCTTCGAGCGGGTCGCGGGCGAGGAGCGGGCGGACCGGGTGGCGACGGGCCACACGCAGGACGATCTGGCGGAGACGGTGCTGCTGCGGCTCATCCGCGGCGCGGGCCCGGGCGGCCTCGCCGGCATTCGGCCGCGCGCGGGGCGCATCGTGCGTCCGCTGCTGGGGGTCACGCGGCGGGAGCTTCGCGAGCACCTGGCGGCTCGCGGCCTGGCGTACCGGGAGGACGAGTCGAACCGCGACCTGCGGGTGGTCCGCAACCGGGTGCGCCACCGGCTGCTGCCGTTGCTGCAGCGGGAGTTCTCGCCCTCCATCGTCGCGGCGCTCGCACGGGAAGCGGCGATCGCGCGGGCCGACGCCGACTGGATCGACGGCGTCGCGAACCAGCGCGCCGCTTCCGTCGTCACGTACAAGGAGGGGGCGGTTGCCGTCGACGTCGCCGCGATCCGTGCGCAGCCGCGCGCGGTGGCGCGCCGCATCGCGAGAGCGGCGCTCGAACGAGCCTCCGGGCGAGGCCGCGTGGGCTTCGACCACGTCGAGCGGCTGCTCGACCTGGCGGCGGGGCGGGCAGCGGAGCCGGGCGGGGCCGATTTCCCCGGCGGTCGGGCGGAGCGCCGGGGCGCGCACATCGTGCTGCGGCCCGCCGCCTCCGGCCGGGCCCCGCGGCCGGAGGCCGGCGGCGGGTTCGAGTACCGGCTCGACGTGCCGGGCGAGGTGGCGGTGCCGGAGGCGGGACTCGCGATCGCGGCCGAGCCGGCCACGACGACGCCGGAGCCCCTGCGCGCCCGCGGTCCGCTGGTCGCCGTCGCCGCGGCGGGACTGACCCCGCCACTGACGGTCCGGAGCTGGCGGGCGGGGGACGCCTTCCGGCCGCTGGGTCTCGGCGGGCGGAAGAAGTTGCAGGATTTCTTCGTCGATCGCAAGGTTGCGCGCGGCGCGCGGGGGACGATACCTCTCGTCGCCGATCGCAGGCGCGGTATCGTCTGGGTGGTCGGACACGCTCCGGCCGAGGACTTTCGAGTCACGGGAGGAACCGCAGGCGTGCTAATCTTGCGATCCCGGAAATTGGGAGGACTCGGGTGAATTCGACCCTCAGAAGCTTCGTCTTCTGGATGGTGCTCGTCGTCGTGGTGGTGCTGATCTGGAACTTCTCCACGCGGTTCCAGACCGGCGACAACGCCATGCCCTTCAGCGAGTTCATCCGCCAGGTGGATTCGGGTCAGGTCGACAGCGTCACGCTGACGGGCAACGAGGTCACCGGCACGACCTCCGACGGCAGCAACTTCCGCACGTTCGCGCCCCCGCAGTACGAGGGCCTCGTCAACAAGCTGGTCGAGCGGGACGTGGCCGTGACCGCGACCGAGGCGGCCGGGAGCCCCTGGGCGACGCTGCTCTACACCTGGGCGCCGATGCTGCTGATCATCGCGTTCTGGGTCTTCTTCATGCGCCAGGTGCAGACCGGCGGCAACAAGGCGCTCTCGTTCGGCAAGAGCCGCGCCAAGCTCTCCTCGAACTCCCAGAAGAAGGTGACGTTCAAGGACGTCGCCGGGGTGGAGGAGCCGAAGGAGGAGCTGCAGGAGATCATCGAGTTCCTGAAGGAGCCGCAGAAGTTCCAGAAGCTCGGCGGGCGCATCCCGAAGGGGGTCCTGCTGATGGGCCCCCCCGGAACCGGCAAGACGCTGCTGGCGCGGGCCGTGGCCGGCGAGGCCAACGTCCCCTTCTTCTCGATCAGCGGCTCCGACTTCGTGGAGATGTTCGTCGGCGTGGGGGCGTCGCGCGTGCGCGACCTGTTCGAGCAGGGCAAGAAGAACGCGCCCTGCATCATCTTCATCGAC
>JAPOWL010000299.1 GCA_026707615.1 Acidobacteriota bacterium
GTTCAGGAGGAGAAGTTCCTTGCGTCGATCCAATCTTCGGTGGCCGGCGGGTGTCGTGTTCGCCGCCGTGTGCGTTGCCGTCGCCGCGTGCGGCGGGGGCGGGGGCGAGGCGGGAGACGCCGCGCCGTCCCGGCAGTTCCTCAGCATGGGCACGGCGCCGCCCGGCGGCGCCTTCTTCGTCGTCGGCAGCGCCCTCGCGGAGGTCGTGAACGAGACCGCGACCGGGCTCGGCTACAACGTGACGGCCGAGGCGACGAGCGGCTCGCAGGAGAACATCCGGCGGCTGGCGAGCGGCGAGCTCGACTTCGCGCTGTCGAACGCGGCGATCACCTACTTCGCGGTGCGCGGCAGCGAGGGATGGGACCGCGCCTACCCCGTGCGCTCGGTCATGACGCTGGCGCCCAACGTCGCGCTGTTCGTCACGCAGGCTTCGTCCGGCATCGAGAGCCTGGACGACCTGCGCGACCGGCGGGTCACGGTCGGTCCGGCGGGCGCCGGGTTCGAGTACTTCGTCGGTCCGCTGCTCGAGGCGCACGGCGTGCGCTACGAGGACTTCTCGCCGCTCAACGCCACGCAGCAGGCCGCCGTCGACATGCTCACCGACGGGTCGGCGGATGCGACGTTCCTCGGCGGGGCCGTGCCGACCGCCTCGATCACGCAGGCGGCGGCATCGATGGACATCACGTTCATCCCCTACGGGGACGACGAGAAGACGCGGCTGGTCGACGAGTACCTCTTCTTCCGGCCCGCGACGATCCCGGCCGAGACCTATCGCGGCCAGACGGAGCCGTTCGAGGGCCTCGACGTCGGCTCGATGCACGTCATCACATCGGCCGACGCCCCGGACGATCTGGTCTACAACGTGACGAGGCTGCTCTACGAGAACCGGGAGCTGGTCGTCGAAAAGCATGCCGCGGGCCGCGCCATCAACCCGAACAACGTGGTGCGCGACACCGGCACGGAGTTCCATCCGGCAGCGATTCGCTTCTACCAGGAAGCCGGCGTCTGGCCGCAACAGGCAGCGCCGTGACGCCGGGGACCCCACCGCCGCGCGACGTCCGGCTCCTGGTGAGCGGCGGCCTCGGCGTGCTGCTGTGCGCCTTCACCCTGGTGGAGGTGAACTATCCGCTGCTCGCTCCCCAGAGCCGGCTCGCATTCTTCGCGCTGGTGGGGCTCACGTTGTGCTTCCTCAACATCCCCCTCCACCCTTCCCTGAAGGACAATCCGCGGGCGCGCGCGTCGGACGTCGCGCTGGCGGTGCTGGCCGCGCTCTGCTGCGGCTACATCGTCACCCAGACGGATCCGCTGTTCGACGGGTGGTGGGTGGACGGCCAGACCCTCGGGAACCGGGCCGGCTTCGAGACGGCCTACGACACGGCGATCGGCCTGCTGGGCCTGCTGCTCGTGATAGAGGCGGCCCGTCGCGCCCTCGGCCTGGCCCTGCCGTTGCTGGCGGGGGCCTTCATCCTCTACGCATTGTTCGGATCGGTGTTTCCGGACTGGCTGTTCCCGCACCGCGGCTACACGATCCCGCGGGTGGTGGCGCAGACGTTCCTGCACAGCCAGGGCATCTTCGGCGTGGCGCTGAACGTGATGTTCACCTACGTCTTCCTGTTCGTCATCTTCGGCGCGTTCCTCGAGGCCACCGGCGCGACGCGCTTCATCGTCGACTTCGCCGAGCGGGTCTTCGGGCGCAGCTCCGGCGGTCCGGCCAAGGTTGCGGTCCTGAGCAGCGGGCTGATGGGCTCGCTCTCCGGCAGCGCCGTCGCCAACACCGCGACCACCGGGACGTTCACGATTCCGATGATGCGCAGCGCCGGCTTCCAGCCCGTGACGGCGGCCGGCGTGCAGGCGGCGGCGAGCTCGGGCGGGGCGCTCATGCCCCCGGTGATGGGCGCGGGCGCCTACATGATGCTCGAGATCGTCGACCCGCCGGTGACGTACCTGGAGATCATCCGGGCGGCGCTCATTCCCGCGCTCCTGTACTACCTGTCCCTGATCCTGATCGTGCACTTTCACGCGAAGCGCGTAGCGATCGCGGCGCCGGCGGAAGCACCGGCCAGGGAACCGGACACGCCCGACGCCGTGGCACGCTCGCGCGCGGCCGGCTTCGTCTTCGGCTCGGCGCTCGGCAGCCTCATCCTGTTCCTGGTGCTCGGCTACACGGCGTTCCGCGCGGTGACGCTGTCGCTCGTGGTGATCGTGGTGGTGAGCAGCCTGAACAAGGCGACCCGGCTCGACTGGCGCTTCACGATCATGAGCCTCGTCACCGCGGCGCGCGGGGTCGTCCCGCTGGTCGCAGCCGCCGCCTGCGTGGGCATCATCATCGGCGTCGTGACCCTGACCGGGGTGGGGACGCGCCTGCCGGCGACCATCATTCCGCTCGCCGAGCAGAGCCTCTTCCTGGCCCTGGTGCTGATCATGATCTCGTCGATCGTGCTCGGGATGGGGCTCCCCTCCGCGGTCTGCTATCTCCTGATGGCGACGCTCATCGGCCCGGTGCTCGGCAACCTGGGCGTGATACCGCTCGCCGCGCACCTGTTCATCTTCTACTTCGGCATGATGTCGATGGTGACGCCGCCGGTCGCGCTCGCGGCCTACGCGGCGTCCTCGATTGCCGGCACCCGCATCATGCCGACCGGCCTGGCGGCGTTCCGCTTCGCGCTGGTCGGCTTCACCCTGCCGTACATGTTCATCTACCGGCCCGAGCTGCTGATGCTGACGCCTTCGGGCGAGCCGGCGGGCTGGCTCGCGATGCTGCTGCCGGTCGCCATCGCCACGCTCGGCGTCACCTGCTTCGCGGCCGGGATCGCCGGTCAGCTCAGCCGGCCCCTGGGGCTCGGCCTCCGTCTCGCCATCTTCGGCGCGGCGGGGCTGCTGCTCGCTCCCGGCCCCACGGCCTCGCTCGCCGGCCTCGACCTCGCGGTCTTCGACGTCGCGGGAGTCGCCCTGTTCTGCGTCGTGCTCGCCCTGGACCGGCGCTCGACCTGACCCGCTCGCCCGCGGGCGGCGGCACGCATGCCCGGAGTCGGTCGCCGGCCGCTGACGGCGACCGTCGGGCAGCCGTCGGGCCCGCGCCCGCCCTCGCCTCCAGCACGTCGCCGCGAGGCCGTTTCCCGGGCCCCGTGTCAGCGCGAGCCGGCGACCTTCACCGTGACGACGTCGATGCCGTGGTACTTCTTGTGACGCACGGTCGAGGCGTAGTGCCGCAGCAGGCGGAACGAGATCTCGGTCTCGCTCTCCTCCGGTGTCTCCGCCCGGTCCCCGAGGTAGGTCAGCCGATCCTCGATGTTCTGCTCGTCGAAGACGGCCAGGAACTCCATCTCGACGGCCTCGTGAGCGGGACGCGCCACGAGGATCATGCGCGGCGGCGTCCGGGCGGCGTGATCCCCGCGCACCTGCAGCAGGCACATCAGCGCCTCCTCGCCGGCCGCGCGCAACTGCTCCACCGACTGGCGGCTCCACTGCATCCGGCCTCCGAGCTCGCGCAGGAGAGCGTCGATCCGCGGCAGCGCCGAGGTGTCGAGCGCCGCTTCCAGCCGCCGGCGGCGCCGACCCGTGAGCTCCAGGAAGGCGGTCATCAGAATGGCGGCCAGCACGCCGACGGTCATGCCGTTGCCGAGCGAAGCGCTCCAGGTCGCACCGAACACGCCCCGAAACACGCCTCCGTCCTCGAGGGCCACGCCGAGCGCGAGCGCCACTCCCACCACGAGCCCCCGCTGTGGATCGAGGCCGTCCTGCATCACCGTGCGTATGCCCTCCACCACCAGCAGGCCCATGATGATCAGCAGGAACGCCCCCATGACGGGGCCCGGCACGGAGAGCAGCACCGCCGTCAGCTTCGGCAGGAACGCCAGCGCGAACAGGATGCCGCCGATGGCGTACCCGACACTTCGCGCTGCGACGCCGGTGAGATTGATGAGCGAGACGCTCGACGGCAGGTAGGCGATGACGGGCGGGGTCACGGCAACACCGGACAGCAGGATTCCGACGCCGCTGGCGTTGAGCGCGCCCTGCACCAGCCGGAAGTCGGTCGCGTGCGGGCGCCGCGCCGACGCTCGCTGTATGACCACCCCGTCGCTGCTGGTCTTGACGGCGGCGACGAGGGCCACGATCGTGAACACCGGCAGCAGGGCCCAGAACGGGCCGTCCGGCGTGAGGTCGAGTCCCGGCCAGCCCGCGAGCTCCGGCAGGTCGAACCAGGAAGCGGCGGCGACGGGCCGCACGTCGTACAGGCCGAAGAACGAGGCCGCGGCGCAGCCGGCCAGGATTCCGCTGAGCGGCGCCCACAGGCGCCAGACGCCGGTGGCGCGCAGCGCCATCGCGCTGGCGACGATCAGCGTCACGCCGGCGACGATCAGGGCACCGGCCGGCGCGCCTTCGGACGTGTCCGCGATCCGGCCGACCGCGATCGGCATGACCGTGACCCCGATCAGCATGAGCGCGGTGCCGGACACGATCGGCGTGATGATCCGCCGCAGGAACGGCAACCACGCCGCCATGGCGAACTGGAACAGCGACGCGACGACGATGAGGCTCGCCAGCGTCGGCAGCCCGCCCTCGGTCAGCGCGACGACGGAGACCGCGATGAAGTGCGGCCCCGCGCCGGTCATGAGGATATGGCCGGCGCCGAACCGACCCAGGTGAGCCGCCTGCAGGGCGGTGGTGACCCCTGCGATGATCAACGCCGCGAAGACCGCCCACCCGAGGTAGACGTCATCCTCGCCGGCCGCGCCGACGACGATGGTCACCATCAGGACCGTGTTCGCCAGGACCAGTACCACGCCCTGGAGCGCGACGCCGAGCGTCACGAGCGGCGGCGGCCGCTCGTTCGGCTCGTACCGAATGCGGCGATTGATGCGAGGTCCGCTCATGTCGGCCGACCGCAAGCGGCCGCCGCCTCGAACGCCGGACGCCGACCCGGGTCTGCGGCGGACCGACGAGGCGCGGAGGTGGGCGCGGTGAGCGCCCTACAGCCCTTCGACCAGGGTGGAGTCCCGCGTGCACGCTCCGGCCGTCAGCCGCAGGGTTTCCTGGATCCTCGGATCGGCGATGCACGCCTTCGCCGTCTCGAAGTCGGGGAACCGGACGATGATGTTGCGGCCCCGTCCCTCGCCGGACACTTGCTCCGAGCGGCCACCGCGGGCCAGGAACTCGCCGCCGGACTGCTTCACGGCCTCCACGGCCTGCCCGATGTGTTTCTCGTAGACCTCGGCGTCGTGAACGTCGACGCGCATGATGAAGTATGCGGGCATCGCGATGTCCTCCGCACGCTCACCAGCTGGTGAGGCGGCACTGTGGGAAACGGAACATGCCGACGGAGCGCCGCTTTCGAGCGAGTCCACCGTCGCGGAGGTATGATACTCCGAGCTAACGAGGCCGCGCCGTGGAAACGGGCGGGCCCCTGCGGGCTGGACGGGCACCAGGCGGAGCCGTCCAGACGACGATTGGTGGGCTAGGAGGAACTCGATGAAACGCCTTGTCGTTGGTTTCGCGGCCGCGACCGCGGTCGTACTGCTCGTCGCAGGCAGCGTGCCCGGGACGCACGCCCAGGAGGCGATGCCCTGGATGCGCGTCGACGTGCTCGAAGTGCTCCCCCGCGAGCTGGATGAGTTCATCGAGGTGCAGATCGAGCACGTCAACCCCGCCCTCCAGCGCGCGGGGGTGCCGTGGCGCTCGGCCTGGCGCACGGCCGAGTTCGGGAACGTGTACGAGCGGACGTTCGTGACCCCGATGGAGGACCTCGCCGAGCTGGATCGCGGGGGCCCACTGGGGATCGCCCTCAATCGGGGTCAGAGAGAGCGCCTGGATGAGCGCGTGCGCCGCACCATTTCCGGCCACCGAAGCTACGCGTTGCGGTACCGGCCCGAGTTGAGCGTGGAGACCGAGAACCCGGGCGGGCTCTCGCTGGCCTGGATCACGACTCTCGAAGTGGCACCGGGACGCCTCGCCGACTGGCAGACGTTCATGCGGCAGCGACTTCCGCAAATCGGAGGGGACAGCGTGGTGTTCGGCGTCTACGAGCGCTACCTGGGCGCCGGAGCGGCGGTGTGGCAACTCGTCGAGAACCATGCCAGCTTCACCGAGCTCGACCGCCCCACGATCATGCAGCGCGCCCTCGGCGAGCGGACGAGCAACGTCGCGGCCGGACTGGCCGGCGTCGTCCTCTCGGTGGAGCGCACCGTGTTGCGGTACGACCCCGAGCTGAGCTTCTCGGACCCGGGTGGCGAAGGCGGCGGCCGGTTCCGCTAGGAGTCTGCGCCGTAGAACGGCGCAGACTCCTGAAGGATTGGGTTGGGCGCCGAGCGGAGCCGCAGGCGACGAATGGCGGGCTAGGAGTCTGCGCCGCAGGACGGCGATGCGGCACGTCGCGCCCGCGCAGACTCCCGAAGCGCCCGTCAGGGCGCTCTGGCGCCGGCGTCCGCAAGACCCGCTCCGTCCAGGGGGCGCGCCCCGCCCGCCTCGGGCGTCCCCCCTGGACCTCGCTTCCCCGACGCCTTCGGGCGCGCGCCGCTACGCCTCGGGCGCACCCCTGGCACGCTCCTCCCCGGTCGCGCCTGCCGCCCACCGGCAGTCGGCGTGATACATTTCTCCCGCCGCCGGGGCGATACTCGTTGCTGCGCCGCCCCCCGATGCGGTACAACCACGCAAGGGCACGGCCTCGCACGGGCCGCACCGCCGCGGGACTTCCCTCATGGACTTCCGGAGCTACGAGCTCGACGCCGCCGTCTACGACGAGATGTTCCTGCCGGACGGCACGCCGCGCGAGCACAGCCGGGCGCTCCATGACGCGTTGCGCGGACTCTCGGCCGACGAGCTCGCCACCATCCAGTCTCGCGTGACGCGCTCGTTCGTGAGCGAGGGCATCACCTTCACCGTCTACGGCAGCGCGGAGGCGGAAGAGCGCATCATCCCCATCGACTGCGTGCCGCGGATCCTGCCGGCGGCCGAATGGCAGCTGCTCGAGACCGGGCTCACGCAGCGCATGCGGGCCGTGAACCGCTTCCTGGTCGACGTCTACGGGGATGCCCGCGCGGTGGCCGACGGCGTCGTCCCGGAAGACATCGTCTTCGGCTGCCCCCACTTCCGCCCGGAGATGCGCGGCGTTCGCGCCCCGCGCGACGTGTGGGCCGCCATCTGCGGCAGCGACATCGTACGCACGAACGACGGCTTCATCGTGCTGGAGGACAACCTCCGGGTGCCGTCGGGCGTCTCCTACATGATCGCGAACCGGAAGGCGGTGAAGTCGAGCCTGCGCCGCCTCTACCGCCGCTGCCGAGTCCGCGAGGTGGAGCACTACGGACGCCTGCTGCGGCAGACGCTCGTCGAGCTTGCGCCCGAGGGGCGGCACGACCCGGAGATCGCGCTGCTGACGCCCGGCGTCCACAACTCCGCGTTCTACGAGCACGTGTTCCTGGCCCACGAGATCGGAGCCGAGCTCGTGGAGGGACGCGACCTCCTCACCCGGAACGGCCTCGTCTACATGCGGACGACGGAGGGGCTGCGGCGCATCGACGTGATCTACCGCCGCGTGGACGACGATTTCCTGGACCCGGAGGTCTTCCGCGCGGACTCGATGCTCGGCGTCCCGGGCCTTCTGGAGGCGTACCGGCTGGGCGGGGTGAGCCTCGTGAACGCGCCCGGCACCGGAGTTGCGGACGACAAGAGCGTGTACCCCTACATCCCGGACCTGATCCGCTACTACCTGGGCGAGGACGCCCTGCTGGCGAACGTGCCGACCCACATCTGCCGCCGGCCGCAGGAACTGGAGTACACGCTCGACAATCTCGAGAACCTCGTCGTGAAGCAGGTCGGCGAGTCGGGCGGCTACGGCATGCTGGTCGGCCCCCACGCCACGCCCGAGGAGCGCGAGTCGTACGCGGCCGCGATGCGCGAGAACCCGGCCGGGTACATCTCGCAGCCGGTGCTGGATCTCTCCCGCGCCCCGTGCCTCATCGAGGGTCGTGCCGCAGCGCGGCACGTGGACCTGCGGCCCTTCGTCCTGACCGGGCGGGAGGCGCGGCTGGTGCCCGGTGCGTTCAGCCGCGTGGCGCTCCGCGAAGGAAGCATCGTCGTGAACTCGAGTCAGGGCGGCGGCGGCAAGGACGTCTGGGTACTCGACGAATGATCCTCTCGCGCAACGCGGAAGACCTCTACTGGATGGGCCGCTACCTCGAGCGGACGGAGCATCTCTGCCGTCTGCTCAGTTGCCAGATCGAGACCCTGGTCGACCGGCCGGTGCGGGAGATCAACTTCGGCTGGCGGCGCATCTACGACTCGATGAGCCGCCGGCCGCCGGGGCCCGCCATCTACTTCGCGGCGAGCGACGACGAAGAGGACGACGACTACACCCTGGCCGACTCGTTCACCCTGGCCGACGACCTCACGTTCGAGCCGACGAATCCCGACGCCGTGCGTTCCGGGCTCGCCCGCGCGCGCGAGAACGCCCGGCAGGTGCGGCACCGCGTCAGCG
The DNA here is from genome assembly GCA_026707615.1 of Acidobacteriota bacterium. Classification (GTDB taxonomy): domain Bacteria; phylum Acidobacteriota; class Vicinamibacteria; order Vicinamibacterales; family UBA8438; genus JAGWAJ01. The sequence goes on from JAPOWL010000299.1 coordinate 8,474, forward strand.
GCGAGACGTGGACCTGCCTGAACGAAACCTGGCTCGGCTTCCGGGCCCGCACCATCGAGGAGATCTGGAAGGCCGCGCCCGAGGCCTTCTATGTGGGCGTCGCGCACGAGCTGAACACCCTCGCCGGCGTGGCGCAGACGACGATGTACCGGGACGAGGGGTGGCGCTTCCTGCAGCTCGGAAGGTTCACGGAGCGCGCCCAGCTGACCATCGCGCTGCTGCTCGCCCAGCTCTCCCTGGTCCGGGTGGAATCGCGGGCGTCCGTCGAGGCCGACTGGTCGAGCCTGCTGCGGATTTGCCAGGCCGTCGACGCCTACGCGCAGTGTCACGGCGTCGAGATCGTCGCCGACCGGGTGCTGGACCTGCTCGCGGGCGACGTGCTGCTTCCGCGCTCCCTGTGCCGCGCGCTCGATGGCGCCGCAGGCACCCTGGACGCCGCCGGGCTCGGTCCCGGCCCCATCGCCGAAGCGCGGCAGCTGGCGCACGACCTGGCCGCCACGACGCGCCGCCGCTGGCCGCGGCGGCCGACCCTGGACGACCGCGCGGATCGCCTCCGCCACATGCAGCGGGAGTGCCGTACGCTGCACGACCTGGTGCACGCCGCCTACATCGGCTACGAGGCCGAGGGCGCCCCCGTCCGCTAGGAGCTTGCGCCGCAGAACGTCAACAGAGTGGAGTGCCGCGGCGCAAGCTCCCAGGACGGTGGGGGCTGGGGACGACCCGGAGCCTGCGACGGGTTGGCGGCGCTAGCGCCCGCGGAGGACCCGCGGTAAACGGAGAGCAGCCATGAACGAACTTGCCACCGCCGAGTTCCGTTTCGTGTTCAACACCCTGTCGTTCCTCATCTGGGGTGCGCTGGTCATGTGGATGTGCGCCGGCTTCACCATGCTCGAGTCGGGGTCCGTGCGCACGAAGAACGCCTCCGTCATCTGCCTCAAGAACATCGGCCTCTATGCGATCGCGGGTCTCGCCTACTACGTCATCGGCTACAACCTGATGTACGTCGACGTCGGGGGGTGGATCGGATCCATCTCCCTCCTGTACGGCCCGTCCGCCGACGAGGTGGCGCTGGTGGGGGGCGACGAGAGTGCGCGCGCCGCGGTGGTCGCGACCGACTACGCGGTCATGTCCGACTGGTTCTTCCAGATGGTGTTCGTGGCGACGGCGGCGTCGATCGTCTCCGGCGCGCTGGCCGAGCGAGTCCGGATCTGGTCGTTCTTCGTGTTCACGCTGGTCCTCACAGGCGTCATCTATCCGATCGTCGGCGCCTGGACGTGGGGTGGAGGATGGCTGGGGGCACTCGGCTTCCAGGACTTCGCCGGCTCGACCATCGTGCACGGCACCGGCGGCTGGGCGGCGCTGGCGGGCGCGCTCGTCGTGGGGCCGCGGCGGGGCAAGTTCCGTGCGGACGGCACGGTCCTCATGACGCCTCCGTCGAACGTCCCCGTCGTGACGCTGGGCGTCTTCATCCTGTGGTTCGGGTGGTTCGGCTTCAACGGCGGCTCGCAGCTCGCGCTGGCGAGCGCGGCTGACGTCGTCGCCATGAGCCACGTGCTCGTCAACACCAACCTCGCGGCGGCAGCCGGGGTCATCGCGGCCATCGCCGTCTCGCGGCCGATCCTCGGGCGCGTCGACCTGCTGGCGGGCCTGAACGGCGCCATCGCGGGGCTGGTGGCCATCACGGCGGGACCGACCTTCACGACCCACTACTGGGCGATCCTGATTGGAGCCGTGGGGGCCGTCATCTGCACGGCGGGCCTGAAGCTCCTCGAGCGGGTGCGGGTGGACGACGTGGTCGGCGCCGTGCCCGCCCACCTCTTCGCCGGCATCTGGGGCACGCTGGCGGCCAGCATCGCGGCCGGCGCCAATCCGGCGATCCAGTTGCTCGGCGTGGTCGCGATCGGGGCGTTCGCCTTCGCCGCTTCGTGGCTGACCTGGATCGCCATCGAGCGGACGATGGGCGCCCGCGTGTCGCGCCAGGTGGAGCAACTGGGCGGAGACGTCGCGGATCTCGGGATGGAAGCCTATCCGGAGTTCGTGCTCATGCCGGAGCCGGACGAGGCGGCGGCCGAGTAGGAGTCCGCGCCGTAGAACGGCCCCCGACCGCAGCGCGACCCTGCGGTCGCGGCGACGAAGGGTGGTCGGGAGTGCGCGAGCGCGAACGCCGGCCCCGGCGGTCGCTTCGGAGCGGGTCGGAGGGATCCGTCCGTCAACCGGTCACGACGAGCGCCGCTTCGCGCGAGTCCTTGATCGGGATGATGCGGTCGAATCCGCTGATGCGGAAGACCTCGTGGATGTGATCCTTCATCGCGCAGAGCACGAGCGTGCCGCTGCTCCCCTGCAGCTTCTTGGCCGCAATCAGCAGCACCCGCATGCCGGAGCTGCTGATGAAGTTGAGGCGGCTGAAGTCGATCACCAGCCGCTGCTCGCCGTCGGCGATGCGCTCCATGACCAGGGCCTCGAACGAGCGCGCATTCGCGCTGTCGAGGCGGCCGACCGGCAGCAGTATCAGCGTTTCGTCGGAACGTTCCTCTGCGACTTCGATATCCATGCGCCCACCCTGCCACGCGTCGACCGGCCGACCGCGCTCGCGCGCCCTTGCCGTCCTAGCCCGCCGTTCGTCGCCTGCGGCTCCGCTCGGCGCCCAACCCAATCCTTCAGGAGTCCGCGCCGTTCTACGGCGCAGACTCCTAGGCCGCGACGGCCAGGTTCCGCTCCATCGTCAGGTGGTTCCTGCCGGCGGTGAACTCGTAGCGCACCCGGTCCGCCACCGACTTCACCAGATGCAGGCCCAGATTGTCGGCGCTGCGTTCCTCCAGCGGCGACTCGATGTCGGCGGCTCCGGCGTGTCGCGTCGGATCGAACGGCGCAGCGTTGTCCGTCAGGGTGAGAACCAGCCGGTCGTCGTCGACCCGGAGACCGATCTCGATCCGCGGCTCGGCAACGCCGGCGAACCCGTGCGTCACCGCGTTGGCGATCAACTCGTCGAGGGCCAGGTTGACGGCGTAGACCTGCGGCTCGGCAAGGCCGTTCGCGTCCCCGAACTCCTCGACGATCCTCGACACGTTGCCTACGCCGGACAGGCGGGGCGCGACCGAAACGCGAAGATCGTTGAACGTCATTGGCCAGTTCCCTTTCGTACTCTAGCAGTGCGGGCCCGAGCCGCACAACCGGTCCCGCCGGGGGCTTCCGCCCGGCAGGAGCCGCTCCACCTCGCCCGCCATTCGTCGCCGCGACCGCCGGGTCGCGCCGCGGCCTCCGCTCGGCGCCCAACCCAATCCTTCAGTGAGTCTGCGCCTCCCGTGGGAGGCGGCGCCGTTCTACGGCGCGGACTCCTAGCCCGCCATTCGTCGCCGCGACCGCCGGGTCGCGCCGCGGGCTCCGCTCGGCGCCCAACCCAATCCTTCAGGAGTCCGCGCCGTTCTACGGCGC
>JAPOWL010000617.1:0-5748 GCA_026707615.1 Acidobacteriota bacterium
CGACCATCGCCGCCTCGAGGCTCATCTCCGGGGCGGACCCGTCGCGAATGGCGCGGGCGAAATCGCGGTACATCGCCTGGTAGCCGCGGATGTCGCGGACGCCGGGGAAGAGCACCCGCGGCCATGCTCGCGCGCGGCCCCGCACCAGGACGAAGGCGCCGTTCGACTCGAAGGTGATGATGCCGTCGCGCCCGAAGAGCTTCGACAGGCGCACCCCGCGCAACAGCGACGGGACCTCGCGCGAGTAGTGGAGCGAACCCGCGGCGCCGGTGTCGTACCGGAACGCCGCGAGCATGCTCTTGGCGCGTCGGTCGGGTCCGGTTCGTGAAGGGGGCGGCCGGAAGCCGTGCACGGCGGTGATGGCCGGCCCGAGGCTGTTCGCGAGGTGGAGCCAGTGGATGCCCTCCTCGAAGAACGCGTCGCCGCCTGCCATCGCCTCGTCGTTCCGCCAGTCGCCGGCCGCCTTCAGGCGCCGGGCCAGCGTCGTGAACGACGCCAGCACGATCTCGCCGATCGCGCCGTCCGCGAGGAGGCGCCGCAGGCACACGGCGAGCGGCTGGTAGTGGTCGTTCTCCCCCCCCAGGACGACACGCCCGGCACGGTCCCGCGCGTCGCGGACCTGCTCGTAGTCGGCAAGCCGCGGAAAGGCCGGCTTCTCCACCAGCACATGCTTGCCCGCGTCCAGCGCCCGGAGGGCGAGCTCGAGGTGGAACCGGGGCGGGACGGCGACGACGACGGCGTCGACGCCCGGATCGTCGATCGCGTCGCCGTAGTTGCCGTAGCTTCGCACGCCCCGGTGGCGCGCGCGAAAGGCGTCCGCCCTGCCACGGTCCCGGCTGGCATAGCTCGCCGCGACCTCCCCCCGGAGCCGCCGCAGGTGCCCGCTGTGGACGCCGGCGATGAAGCCGCACCCCAGAAACGCGACATGAACGGCCGACGGCACGGCGTCATTATGCGACACCCTGCGCGACGGCCGGCCTCGGCGGCACGACGCGTCACGACGCTACTCGCCGGGAGGCGGGTCGCATGAGCCGGTCTCCACATCCCTGCGCATACCGACGCAGAGCAGAGAGGTCACGGGACTCCGGACCTGTCGCGCACCGGCGAGTTGCAGCGTGGGCGACCGGATCTACGTGACGGAGGCCCATGGGCGCCGGCGGTCGGCGCCCGTCCGTACAATTGGCCTCATGGCGAGGTCGCCGCGCGCCTTGGGAACGCGGCTGTCGGCGGTGCCGCGGTGGTCGCATCGCGATCCGGTGGAGGGTGGAAACCCGTACCCCGCCGGCGACCCCAGGCACGGAGTCTGGGCCCGAGCGACGGCTGTCGCGCGCGCCGCGCTCGCACGTCACGACGACGCGCTGGCCGCGATCCCCGCCACGCAGGAGGCGCAGGCCTACGGCCAGCAGTTGGTCCGGTTGGCGACGATGCGCTTCGACACCTGGGCGCAGCGGGGGCTTGCGACTGTCGACGACGATGACGCGCAACGCGACTACGGAGCGTGGTTGCGGACGTACGTCGCGAACTGGCGGGGGTACGTTGCCGACACCTGTCCGCATGTCGCCCCTGCGGTGCGCGACGAGCTCCACGCCTGCCTTCAGGATCGCGCGACGCACTGGGCGACACGAATGCAGCGCGAGTCTGCCGGGCGCGCCCCGTCGGACCGTGGCGCTGCCCTCCCGGACTGACTCCGGCGGCCAGCCGCCACTCGCCCGTCCGGCGCGGTTCGGCGTACAGTGACCGGCGATGAAGCAGAACGAGCCGGGGGTGGTGGAGCTTCGCGCCGGTTCGACGCGCCTCGTGGTGGCCCCCGGCGTCGGAGGCTCGATCACGCGCTATGCATCCGAGCGGAGCGGGTCGACCGTCGAGTGGCTGCGCCCGGCGTCGCCGGAGGCCCTCGCCAGCCGCTCCGCGGGCGGCACGTCGAGCTTCCCGATGGTCCCCTTCTCGAACCGCATCCGCGACGCGGCATTCGGCTTTCGCGGCCGCCTCGTCCAGTTGCCGCGCAACTTCCCCCCCGAGCCGCACGCGATTCATGGCCACGCCTGGCGCGAGCCCTGGACGATCGTCGACCAGACGGATTCGGGCCTCGCGCTGGAGTACCGGCACGCGGCCGACGCGTGGCCGTGGACGTACGTCGCGCACCAGACGTTCGAACTTGCGGAAGAACGGCTTCTGGTCCGGTGCGCGGTGACGAACATGGCCAGCGAGGCCATGCCCGTCGGGTTCGGGCTACACCCCTACTTCGTCCGGACGCCGCGTTGCGTCGTGCGCGCCGACGTCGGCCGGATGTGGGAAGCGGACGCGAACCGGATGCCCGCCCGCCTCGTGCCCGCCCCGCCGCAACTCCGGCCCGACGGTCCTGGCCTCAACCCGGACGCGACACCTCTCGACAACAACTTCCTCGGTTTCGGCGGCCGGGCAGTCATCGACTGGCCGGAGTGGGACACGCGCCTCCGCGTCGAGGCCGACCCGATCTACGCCTGCCTCGTCGTCTACACGCCGCCCGGCCAGGATTTCTTCTGCGTCGAGCCGGCAACGAACTGCATCGACGGCTTCAACCTTGCCGCCGCGGGCCGCACCGACACCGGCCTCATCGTCCTCGAGCCCGGCGACACGGCCGCCGGCGACGTGACGTTCCGACCAACGGTTGTAGCCCCGCCGCCCCTCGACGATGGCCGTGAGTGAGGGAACTCCTCGCGGCTGCGAGGCTACGCCAGCCTCGGGCTGTGAGCCACCGTGGGCACGATTGAGTTGCCCCCGATCTCCTCCGTCCCAGAATCTACTGCCAATCCCGCTCAGGAGAAGCGCAAGATCGCTACGCAACGGTTTGCTGGCGAGGACGTAACGATGCCTAATGACCCACCTCTCCCCGGCTCCCGCGAACCGAACCCGGAAGCCGACAGCCCCCGTGACTTCAGCACTGCTCCACCGCCCAAGCCGCCCCTGATCTCCGCAATAGAGATCGAGAACTTCAAGGGCATCGGCCGCACGGTCCGTATTGACCTCCGACCGATCACACTCCTCTTCGGGCGCAACAGCGCAGGCAAGAGCACGATCCTGCACGCCCTCTGCTACGCACACGAGATCCTTCATCGAGCGAACATCGACGCCCGGAAGACCGAACCTGCCGATGCTCAAGTCGATCTCGGTGGCTTCCGACGCTTCGTCCACGCTCACGATCTCACACGGACGGTCCGCATTCGCTTTGACGTGGATCTCCGTCAGATCGCGGTGCCGGGGCCGCTGTGGGACAGCATTGTCAATTCTCTCGAACACAAGCACCAGCAGGCCGACAGGCGACTTCACTCCATAAAGGAGCAGCTCACCTCCGGATGGCTGACACTGCAAGTTAACGCACTAGACGGGGCACCCAGGCTTGCCAGCTATGAGGTCGGCGTGAATGGAAGCCTCGTCGGCCGCATTCTGGGAGGCCACGGCCCGCGGCGGGCACTGGACGTGAACCTCTCGCACCCCCTACTCGACCCATCTCTGTACGCCCCGCCCGCCCCCGCCAGCACCCCGCCGGATCGCCGCGCGGCTCCCCGTGACGGCTGGCGCCTTCGCACGGTCGACGTGCACCACATCTCATCCACCCTACCCGATTGGGAGCAAACCCTCGACCTTAGCGACCTCGGCCTGAAGGGCTACGGGGTAGAAGAGGACGAAATCGGAGCCGTGCTTTCGTTCCTCCTCGTCGGCGTCGGTCGTAGCGTACGAGACGAGTTGGGCCGTCTTCGTTACGTCGGCCCGTTGCGCGCCCTGCCGCCCGCTACCGACGCCGACCCCGAGGTGGCAGATCCCGCGCGGTGGAGCGACGGCTCGGCGGCTTGGCATTTACTACGAAATGCCGGTTCCGACTCCGCCGCGTCTCTGCCCTTGTGGTTGGCGGCCGACCACCGTCCCCCAACACTGCTCGACGCCGTAAACGATTGGTTGGCCAGGAAGGAGCGCCTCGACGTCGGCTACCGGCTGCGGAGGCGCTCAGTCGTAGAGCTCGAAACGGACGCGCCACTTGTGAGCGCGATACGCTACGCGTACCCGTGGCTCGGCTCCGACAACGTGCTACTTCGCGACAGGGTTGCGTCTATTGGCGGAATGGCAGCAGGGTCGCTCCGGTCGGACTTTAATGCCCTGGATGACGTCACGAAGGGTACGGCTCCCTCTCGACTCAAGGACCTCTTCCGCGCTGTCGCCGAGGCTCCCCTTCGGTCTACTCTTCAGATCCTGGCGGTAGACTCCGATCTCCCGGTACGAATTGCTGATGTAGGCATGGGCGTGTCCCAATTGCTACCCGTCGTCGTAGCCGCTCTCGATCCGAGCCGACCTGGAATCACCGCTATCGAGCAACCCGAACTCCATGTTCATCCGGGCATTCAGGTAGAGCTCGGCGATCTCTTTGCGCAGGGACTCGACAATCCCGGCGTCTTTCTGATCGAGACGCACAGCGAACACCTGATGCTGCGGTTGCTTCGCCGCATCGAAGAAACACACAGCGGCGAACTTCCCGAAGGGCGGCCACCAGTGAGGCCCGATCAAGTGGCAGTCGTGTTCATCGAACAGGTCGACGGCGAAGTGAGGGCGACTCGACTACGCATCGATGAGACTGGCGAGTTTAGGGACCGCTGGCCTCACGGGTTCTTCGAAGAGCGCGATGACGAGTTGTTCTGATGCTCTACACGTACGCGATCGAGCCGGATGTGCTCGTTACCTGGGATAAATGCCGCAACACTCTCAACCTCATGGGTCTCCAGCACGGGCGGGCCATTGCTGGTTACCCATCGAGGAAGGGATGGAAGGCGTTGGTGCGCACCGCTTGTCGCGAGAGCGAGACGCCCGAGCGCGACCGCAAGAGGATCTTCCGAAAGCTGGATCAGGCCAACGCCAAGCTCCTCCTCTGTGACCACCGATACGACGAGGCACTTCAACCGAAGGCCGAACGCTGGATACGCAACGCTGTTGCGCAACAGAAGGCTCTCGGAGCATTCCACGCGATTCTGGCAACACGCAACCCCGAGGGACATCCGGATATCGTTTTGGAAGAGGACATCGACGAATCCCACGAGCGGCTGGAGGTGGGCCGAGAGGTGCCGGTGCTGCGGGAGCCCGAAGCCCTCGCGTCGCATGTGAGCACGCTAGTGCGAAACAGCAGCGAGTTGCTCCTGATCGATCCCCATTTTGATCCATCGAAGGATCGATGGCGGCCCGTGGTGAAGGCGTGCATCGAGTTGGCGGGGCACTGCGAGCACGACAAGCCGAACGTAACGATCCATACCCTGCGCCGCGACGGGGATCCTGTGAACGATAAGGACTTTCGCACGCTTTGCGCGCTGCGCCTCCCGGAGATGCTCTCTGGCAAGGTCGACTCGGTGCGCGTCTGCCGCTGGCTGAGGCGACGCGCCGGCGGTGAGGACTTCCACGCCCGATACGTGCTGACCGACAGAGGAGGCTACGGACTGGACAAGGGACTCGACCAGGAACGTGGCGTCGCGCAGGTGGTCCGGCTTCTGGGCGAACAGGAATGGACGCGCGTGCGGCGCGTCTACAGCGAAGCCGAGCATTTCTTCGACGCGGATTGCGACTTTGAGGTTGCCCGCCCGAGCCCTTCGCCGAGTCTCGGATGGAATTATGTTGAATAAAATTAAGTGCAACACATACCAAACTTGGGTGCCTAAGCATCTACAATAGTCTAGCTATGGTACACTAAGCTGCTGAAGGTGTTCACAAAAAAACAAGTGACTAGGAATCTTG
>JAPOWL010000617.1:5758-11889 GCA_026707615.1 Acidobacteriota bacterium
GGAGTTGCGCTCGCAGACACCCGTCGGAACTGACGCCGCCGTGCGGTGGTCGGAAGCGGTGCGTGGACACTCTTCGCCGAACGCACGTACGAAGGAACGGCCCGACCCTCGTGAGGGCCAGGCCGTTCGACCTTCCGCAGCCTGCCGGCTACAACTCGGGCACCATCTTTGGTGCTATCGATCGGTCCGGCAGGCGTTCCAACGACGTTCCCTTACGGCTTGACGCGCACGTACTTTTGCAGGTTGCGCGGTCGCGGCTCGCCGCCGTAGATGTTGCCCGCGGCGTCCACCGCCACGAACTCCGCCCCGTTGCCGGCAACCTCGCGCGGGTCGCCCCAGACGAACGGGATGAACTCGTCGACCCAGCCGGTCTTCGCGTCGCCGATGCGGATGCCCAGCTCCCAGCCGGGGTTCTGCACGTCGTCGGACTCGGAATCGGCGACGTAGACTCGGCCGTCGGCGTCGAAGGTGATGCCGCTCGGGCGGCCGAACTGCGTCCACTGCGCCAGGAACTCGCCCTCCTGGTCGAAGATCTGCACGCGGTTGTTCGAGCGGTCGGCAATGAACACGCGGCCGTCGTTGTCGATGGCGATGCCGTGCAGAGTGCGGAACTCGCCCGGCGCGTAGCCGGTCGTGCCCCACTCCATCAGGTAGTTGCCCTCGGCGTCGAACTTCACCACGCGGTTGTTGGTGGTGTCGGCGTGGCCGTCGGCGACGAAGATGCTGCCGTCGTCCGCCACGACGACGTCGGACGGCGCGTTGAAGTGGTTCGGTCCGTCGCCGGGTTCTCCGGGCGTGCCGAGCACCAGCAGGACCTCGCCGGTCGGGCTGAACTTGACCACGCTGTGCCCGCGGTCGCCGCCCTCCGGCGTGCGCGCCTCGCTCACCGCGTCGGTCACCCAGACGTTGCCTTCCGGATCGACGTCGATGCCGTGCGGCCAGATGAACATGCCGCCGCCGAAGCTCTCGACGGCGGTGCCGTCGGGCGCGAACTTGATGACCGAATCCAGGTCAGAGTCCAGGCACTCCCACCCGAAGCGCTCCGGTCCCGCGTCGCAGCGCAGTATGGCCCAGATGTGCTCGCCGTCGTTGTCCACGGTCGCGTCCCCGACCGCGCCGACGATCCGGCCGTCGGGGAACTTCGCCCAGCCGTCGACCAGGCGGTACGGGTTGGGATAGGGCGAGCCGGCGGCACCGGCCAGCGCGACTCCAACGGCGACGGCGATCGTAATCCCGAGGTTGATCCTTCTCCACATGATTGGCACTCCCACGTAGACGCCCGAACTCCGTTGCGGCGCTGCCTGCTCTCCGCAACTGCCCTTTCTCGCCCGTACCGCTTTCCCTCCCGCACCCCCCGCTCTGTCGCGGGGACGCGACCTGGTCGCCGTCCGCCTCGTCCTCCCTGGGGTGCGCTCCCTGCTCGGCGCTCCGACGCCGGCTCACCGGTCGGCGCCGGTTCCTGGCCGAGCGGCAGGACGGTCGGTCACCCGATCATCACCGTGCGGGGGTGCTGCGCGTTGTGCTCGAGGAAGGTCTGCTTCACCTCGAGCTCCTCCGCCGTAGGCTGCACGTACCCGCCCTCGTCCGTGGCCCGCGACGTGACGGTGTGCTCGCCCGGTGTCGCGCCCTCCCACGTGTAGTTGAAGAACTTCCAGGAGTACCGCTCGCCCGTGGTCGCGGGGTCGAGGGTGGCCGGCTGCCAGTCGCCGTCGTCCACCTTCACCTCGACCGAACGGATCGGCGTCCCGTCGTGCATGATGACGCCGAAGACGTTGTGGCTGCCGCCGCGCTCGGTGACGCGCGCGATGTACGACTTGAGCCGCATGCGCGTGATCGCGGTCTCCTTCCACTTCAGCTCGCCGTTGACCATCTCCCCCTTCAACGTGCGGTACCAGCGCGCCTGGTACTTCCCGAGATACTGGTCTTCCTGCACGTGGATCTCGGAGAGGTACTTGACGTTGGGCGCGCCGTACCAGCCGGGCACCAGCAGGCGCAGGGGCCGGCCCTGGAACGGGGTGAGCGGCTCGCCGCCCAGCGCATAGGCCAGGAGCGGCTCGTCCGACAGTGCCCGGTCGCGGGGCAGGCTGCGGCCGTACTGCTGGTCGACGGTGTAGGTCCGGCCGCGGAAGACGACCTCCTCCTCGCCGCGGTCGGCGCCGAGGAAGACGAACTCGCGCGCCCGGTCCTGCACGCCGGCCCGCTCGAGGACGGCACGCAGCGGAACGCCGGTCCAGCGGCCGTTGCTCGACAGCCCGTTCAGCGGCCCGCGGTTCCCCGAGCACTCGAAGCCGAAGACGAGCTCGCGGCTCGGCATAGCCCGCAGATCGTCGAGCGAAAGCGCGAGCGGCTCGTCGACGAGGCCGGAGATCCGCAGCCGATAGGCGTCCGTGTCGATGTCGGGGTGCCCGTAGTGCTGGGTCGTGAAGAACTCGTCGATCGGCGTGAAGAAGCCGTCGATGTAACGCACGTCGATGATGCGTCGATCCGGGGTCCGCCGCAGGACGATCTGCTCGGGCAGGTCGGTGAACGGAACGAGGGTCTCGTCCTGCGCGAGCGCCGGATACGCCCACTCCGGCAACCCGACGACCCCGAGCCCGGCCATCGCCAGACCCCCCTTCAGCACGTCGCGGCGAGTAGTCTCTGTCTTCATCGGTCGGTCACCCTGGCCGCTCGGCGCGGCGTCCAACGCTCGGAGCCGACTCCCGTCGGCCCCGATGAACCTCTTGTCTGCGCCTGGCGGCGGCGCTCTCGCCCGCTACAGACCGGTCAGCGGGCCGGTGCTGTCTCCCAAACGATCCGTCGGCACGCCCACCATGTCGAGCATGCTCAGCAGCAGGTTCGACATGGGCGTCTCGGCGGGGCACTCGAGGTGCCGCCCGCCCTGGCAGCGCCCGGCGGCGCCGCCCGCCACGATGGTCGGCAGCGGCGAGTGGTTGTGCAGGTTGCCGTCCGCCAGACCGCTCCCGTAGAGCAGCAGCGAGTGATCCAGCAGCGTGCCGTCGCCGTCGGGCGAAGCCTGCAGCCGCTCCAGGTAGTAGGCCAGCGTCTCGACGTGGTGGCGGTTCACCTTGGCCAGCTTGGCCAGCTTCTCGTCGTTGTTCTGGTGGTGCGACAGCGAGTGGTGCGGATCGTTGACCCCGATGGCGGGGAAGGTCCGGTAGCTCGCCTCGTGGCCGAACGCGAACGTGGTCACGCGCGTCAGGTCGGCCTGGTAGGCGAGGACCTGCAGGTCGATCATCAGCTTCGCGTGGGTCCCGAAGTCCTCGGGAATGCCGATGGGGCGCTCGGGCACGTCGACGTCGGCGCGGTTGTACTGCTCCGTCATCTGGATGCGCCGCTCGGTCTCCCGGATCGCGTCGAGGTACTCCGCCACCCGCCGGCGGTCGTGCGCCCCGAGGCGGGTCTTCAGCCGACCCACCTCCTGCGTCACCGAGTCGAGCAGGCTGCGGTCGAAGCGCATCTCCTGCAGCCGCTCCGCGGCGCTGTCGCCATCTCCGAACAGGCGCTCGAAGACCGCCCGGGGGTTGCGCTCGCCCGGGTTCGGGGTCGTCGGGCTGCGCCACGAGATGTTGTTCATGTAGGCGCAGCTGTAACCGACGTCGCAGTGACCGAGGATCTCCGTCGCGTCGAGGGCGATCTCGAGCGACGAGAGCGGCGTATCGCTTCCGATTGCACGCGCCGCGATCTGGTCCGCGGTGGTCGCCACGTGCACGTCGGCACCCTCGGTCCGCTTGGCGTGGACCCCGCTCAGCCAGCCGGCGCTGGCGCGCGAATGGTCGCCGCCGCCGTCGCCGAGCGACTCCAGCTGGCGGTGGGCCAGGTTGCTCACGACCACCACGCGGTCCCGGAACGGAGCCAGCGGCTCGAGGGTCGGCGAGAAGGTGAAGTCCCTCCCGCTCCCTTCGGGCCTCCAGGCCGCGTGGTAGGCGCCGTTCGGGATGTAGATGCAGGCGAGGCGCCGGACCGGGCTCGCCGCGGTCCGCGTCATGGCCGAAACCGCCGGCACCATGGCGTCCAGCAACGGCAGCGCCACGGTCGCCCCCACACCGCGCAGGAACGTCCGGCGCGGCAGCGACATCTTCGTGATGATCATCCCTGTGCTCCCTCAACCGGCCTGGGCTCTCCTCATCCGGAACGGCGAACTCTTGACGACGCCGATGATAACCGAAGAGAAGCGGTAGTCGTCGCCGCCCGCGCCCCGGACGACGCCCCGGACGACCGGCCCGTCGGCCAGCTCCAGGCCGCGGCCGAGGGCGTACGTCAGCAGCTTCTCGGTCAGCGTCGTGACGAACCCCTCGGGACGGCCCGCGAGGACGCGGCGCAGCCCCGCCGGCCCGTCGAACCCGGTGCCGTCGGGCAGAACGCCCGACGCGTCGATCGGCGTGCGGGCTTCGCTCAGGACCCGCCAGCGGCCGACCGCGTCGAAGTTCTCGAGCGCGAAGCCGAGCGGGTCCATCGGCCGGTGGCACCCGGCGCAGGCCGGATTCCGGCGATGCCGCTCCATCGCCTCGCGCATCGACCGCGGCTCGCCGTCGTCGGTCGTCTCCTCGAGCTCCGGCACGTCGGGCGGCGCGGGAGGCGGCGGCGCGCCGAGGATGTTCTCCAGGATCCACTTGCCGCGCAGCACCGGGGAGGTCCGGTTGGCGTACGAGGTGGCGGTCAGCAGGCTCGCATGCCCCAGGATCCCGCCGCGGTTCCCGTCCGTGAGGGTGACGGGGCGGAAGTGGCTGCCGTAGACGTGCGGGATGCCGTAGTGGCGCGCCAGGCGCTCGTTGAGGAACGTCGTGTCGGACGTCAGGAAGTCGAGCACGCTCCGGTCCTCGCGGATGACGCGCTCGAAGAAGAGCTCCGTCTCCATCCGCATCGCCAGGCGCAGGTTCTCGTCGAAGTCGGGAAACTGCAGCGGGTCGGGGGTGGCCGACGAGACGTTGCGCAGGTAGAGCCACTGCCCGCCGAAGTTCTCGACGAGCGCCCGGGAGCGCGGGTCCGCCAGCATCCGGCGCGCCTGCGCCTCGAGAACGGCGGGGTCGCTCAGGCTCCCGTCCTCGGCCACGGCGAGCAGCTCGTCGTCCGGCATGCTGCTCCACAGGAAGAACGACAGCCGGGACGCGAGCTCGAGGTCGCTCAGCGGATGCGGCATCCCCGCCACGCCGTCCGGCGGGTCGGTCTCGATGCGGAACAGGAACGACGGGCTGACCAGCACCCGTTGCAGCGCCCGCCGGATGCCGTCGTCGAAGCTCCCCTCGCCGCGGCCCAGGCGGTAGAAGTCGTGCAGCACGTCGAGGTCGGTCTCCGTCACCGGACGCCGGTAGGCCCGCCGGGCCAGCGTCGAGAGGATCTGCCGGGCGCACTGCGCCTCGTCGGCGGTACCGGACGGCGTGCAGACGAAGATCCGCCGGCGGCTCGGCGTGTCGCCCGGCCCGGTCGGGTCGTGCGGGCCGACGATCTCGAGGCTCCGCAGGTGCGGCGGGCGCCATCCCTCGTCGACCGGATCGATGTAGCTCTTGAGCAGCGGCTGGCGGATCCCGTCGTACTGGGCGGCGGTCTTGCGCAGGAACGCGACCGCGATCTCGCGCGGTCCCGCCGGCACGTGCAGGCGGACCTCCAGCTCGGCGTCGGCATCCATCGCGTAGGCCAGCGCGGCTTCCCGCGCCCGCTCTCCGTCGCCCACCTCGGCGCGCTGCCCGGGTCCGCAGGGAATGTCGATGCTGCCGCACGGCTGCTCGCCGCCGATGGTGAAGAGCCGGACGCGCTCGCGGTCGAGGTTGACCTCGATCTGGTACGGCTCGGCCAGGCCGCGGATCGTGTCGATGACGGAGCGCCGCAGCCGGAGGCGGACGACGTACTCCCCGTCGAGCGGGAAGTGGTGCCGCACCGCCATGCCGCCCTGGGTGCCGAGCGGCAGGCCCGCGATGTGGTCGTCCTGCGTCAGGTCCGTCCGCGCGAGATAGGTGGCGATGGTCGGCCGCATGCTCGCGGGGCCGACGGCGAGGCGGCCGATGCGCCGCGCGGCCGAGAGGTAGCGCTCGAGCAGCAGCGGGGACACCGTGAGCGCGTCGGCGATGTTGTCGAAGCCGTAGGTCGCGTCGTCGGGCGGCAGCAGCTCCGCCACGTCGACGTCGACGTCGAGG
>JAPOWL010000599.1 GCA_026707615.1 Acidobacteriota bacterium
GGCGTCCCGCAGGCGGAAGTCCGCCGCCGGTCGGCCGGCGGTCACGGGAGGTTCAGTTCGCATGGCGCCGCCCGGGTCGCGGCGGCAGGGCCCGGCCGGGGTGACCGGCCGAGCCCTCGTCCGAACCGGAAGGCAGGGCGGGTTGCCCTAGTCCATTCCCTTCCGGTATCGCGTGACGCCGCCGCCCGCGAACGGCCTTGAGCCCGGGCCTTCGGCGACGAACACCGTGCCATCCTCGTCGACTGCGATGCCCTCGCCGGCGAGGCCCTGCAGCACGCGGCCCTCCTCGGGGACGTGCGGCGGGATGAATGCGGTCACCCGATCCTCACCCGCGGGCCCGATGCGGACGCCGGTCTTCCACCCGTAGTGGTTGCCCTCGGAAGACTCGGAATCGATCGCGTAGAGCGTGTCGTCCGCGGTGATGTAGATCCCGCTGATGCGGCTGAACTGGTGATAGATGTCCAGCAGCTCGCCTTCCTGATCGAAGATCTGGATCCGGTGATTGCCGCGGTCCGCGACGAACAGGCGGCCCTGGGAGTCGAACTCCACGCCGTGCGGCGTGCGGAACTGGCCGGGCCGGAAGCCGATCTCGCCCCACTGCTTGATGAAGTTGCCGTCCTTGTCGTACTTCAGGATGCGCCCGGTCCGCCCCTCCGGCGGGTCCGGGTTCTGCCCGCTGTGGCCGTCGGACACGAAGATGTCGCCGGTCGGGCCCCAGGTGACGACGTCGCACGGCTCGTTGAGGTGGACTCCCTCCGGGTCGCTGCCGGGCTGGCCGGCGACGCCGAGCGTCATCAGGACCTCGCCCTCGGGGCTGAACTTGATGACCTGGTGGCCGATCTCGCCGTTGCCCTGCGAGTCGGTGACCCAGACGTTGCCGTCGTCGTCGACGTGCAGGCCGTGCGGCAGCACGAAGAGCCCCTTGCCGAAGCTGGCCAGCAGGTCGCCCGTGTGCCGGTCGTACTTCAGGATGGGATCGACGGTCGGGTTCGCGGCGCACCCTCCGGTCAGCCCATTCGCCCCGCAGCGGTCATAGACCCACACGTGACCGTCGGTCGGGTCGATGTCGATGCCCGCCGTCGAGCCCCAGGTCCGCCCGTCGGGCAGCTTGGCCCAGTCCGTCTCGACCTCGGGGTTCGGGTTCGGGAGCACCCGCTGCACGAGATCGGTGTTGCCCTCTCCTCCCTGCGCCGCCGCCGTCCCGGCGGCAAGCAGCGCCGCCAGCGCGACGACCGGAAGGACCATCCATCGCCGCTCGATTCCGCTTCGTACTTGAGACATGCCCACTCTCCCTCTTGCTTGGTTCCGGCGTTCGCGCCGGCCGTAGCCTCCCACTCCGAGAGCGGCCTGATCCTACCGGATCGGCGCGGCACGTTGAAGCCCAGGAGCTTGCGCCGGGGAACTCCACGGCGTTGCTTTCCACGGCGCAAGCTCCTAGCGCCGCCAACCCGTCGCACGCTCCGGGTCGGCCCCAGCCCCCACCGTCCCAGGAGCTTGCGCCGGGGAACTCCACGGCGTTGCTTTCCACGGCGCAAGCTCCTAGCGCCGCCAACCCGTCGCACGCTCCGGGTCGGCCCCAGCCCCCACCGTCCCAGGAGCTTGCGCCGGGGAACTCCACTGCGTTGCTTTCCCCGGCGCAAGCTCCTAGGCTGCCGGTGTGCCCCGGGGGTCCGGTCCACGTCCGCTCGGCCCCGGCGGGGCAGTTCGGCGCTGGCGGAACCGCCGCCGACTCGCGGCCGCCTTCGAGCGGCCCGGGGACGCGGACGGCCGCACCCTCCCGATCCGGCGCACGGGCCGGGGCATCTGGGTGGCGACCCCGATCCGGGTCCTCGAGGCGGCGGTGGCCGTCCTGTCGGCCGAGGGGCTGCTGCCCGGCGGCGCGGGAGGCGCCCGCCCCGTGCCCGCTCCCGTAATCGATGCCGGAAGCGGCGACGGGAGGGTCCTCGCCGTCATCGCCTGGCTGGTTCCGGGACAGACGGTCCTGGGCGTCGAGCACGACGAGGTGCTGCACGCCCGCGCGGCGAGCCACCTGCGGGCTCTCGGAGCGGCCGGAGTCATCGAGCCCGCACACCTCCGCCTGGCCGCGGCCGACTACTGCGACCCGGCGACCTACGCGGCGTGCGGCATCGCGCTCCCCCGCGCACGACTCGTCCTCAACTACCCGGACGGCAACCAGCACCGGCTGGCGCGCTTCGTCGCCGCGAACTGCGGGCCGGGAACGACGCTGGGCCTCCTGACGCACGATCGCGACCTGACGGTCGACGCGTTGCCGCTCCGGGGATGCCACGAAGTGCGCGACCGCCGCGGCCCTCCGTGGCGCCTCTCCCTGTATCGCCGGGCGGGTTGACTCCCCCGTCGCGACGCGGCATTCTCGACGGGTGCGCCGGGCACGGGCCGCGGTGCACGCGAAGCCCGGAGAAGTGCGAGAAGCCTGGAGAGGCGCGAAGGAGAAGGCGATGAAACACGAAGCGACCCGTCGAGCGGTGGTGAAGGGCGGGCTGGCCGCGGTCGGCCTGGGCGCGCTCGGCATTCCCGAGTGGGCGCTGCCCGCGCTGGCGCAGGGCGAGGAAGCGGTGCCGTTCACGGACGTTCCCGACGATTACGGGAGCGCTCCCGATGCGCCCTTCCGGCTGCTCGACATCCGCACGATCGACGGGCCCTACACGCCGCGGGACTCCTTCTACACGGTCCAGCACTTCGACCAGCCCGAGATCGATCCCGACACGTTCCGGCTCGACGTCACCGGCCTGGTCGAGCGCCCGCAGCAGCTCACGCTCGATGATCTGCGCGGGATGGGCGCGACGGAGATCGACGCCGGCTACGAGTGCTCCGGCAACTCGCCCGCCATCATCCAGGGGCTCGCCAGCAACGGGCGCTGGACCGGCGTTCCGCTGCGCACGCTGCTCGATCTGGCCGGCGTCACGCCCGCGGCGCGGGAGGCGGTCTTCTTCGGCGCGGACAGCGGGCCCGAGACGGTCGACTTCCGGGGCCGGCCGTACGAGGTGGAACAGCCGTTCGCCCGCAGCCTGCCGCTGGCCGACGGGCTCGACTCGGGGCCGCTGCTGGCCTACGCCCTGAACGGCGAGCCGCTGACCCGCCAGCAGGGGTCGCCGTTGCGGCTGGTCGTGCCCGGCTGGTACGGCGTCACCAACGTCAAGTGGCTGACGCGCATCCACCTGCAGGCGAACCGCTTCCTCGGCAAGTGGCAGGCGCGCTGGTACCGCACGCTGTGGGCGGAGGAGATCAACGGCGAGACGGTGTGGCACGAAACCGAGGTCTCGCACCTCCGGGTCAAGTCCGTCATCGCCCGCGTCACCCGCACCGGCGACCGCCACGAGGTGCTCGGCTTCGTGCTGCACGACGGCACCCCGCTCCGCTCGGTCGAGGTGAAGGTGGACGACGGCGACTGGCAGCCGGCCACACTCGATCCGGCGACGCGCGGGACGTACTCCTGGAAGCTGTTTCGCTACACGTGGACGGGCGCCACGGCCGGAGAGCACACGCTCGTCTCCCGGGCGACCGACGTCAACGGCGTCGTCCAGCCGACCGCGGACGAGCTCTCGATCAAGCAGACCGGCCTCGAGAACAACGCGCAGTACCCGCGAACCGTGCGGATCGCCTGACGGGCGGGACGGCAGATGGGAGGGAAGGTCGCCATGAGATCCGTCATCGGCCGGCTCGTAGCCGCCTGCTGCCTCGCCGCGGTCGCCGCGGTCCCGATCGGCGCCCAGCCGGACGGGTGGACGCAGCCGTTTCCCGGACACCGGGTGATCGGCAACCTGTACGCGGTGGGGACCTACGACCTCGCCGTCTTCCTCGTCACCTCCGACGAGGGGCACTTCCTGATCAACACGGGGCTGGAGGATTCGACCCCGCTCATCCGGGACAACGTCGAGTCGCTGGGCTTCCGCCTCGAGGACGTGCGCGTCCTGCTCCAGATGCAGGCGCATTGGGATCACACCGCGGCGCTGGCCGAGATCAAGGAGATCACGGGGGCCGAGATGTGGGCCACGGCAGGCGACGCGCGGGTGCTCGAGGACGGCGGGTTCAGCGACCCGCACTTCGGCGGGCGGCAGTCCTTCGCTCCGGTCGCCGTCGACCGGATCATCGAGGACGGGGAGGTGCTCGAGCTGGGCGATGCGCGGCTGACGGTGCTGGAGAGCCCCGGCCATACCGAGGGCAGCTCCAGCTACCTGATGGCCGTGAGCGAGGGCGGCCGCGACTACGGCGTCATCATCGCCAACATGGGAACGATCAATCCCGGCAAGCGCCTGGTCGTCGACCCCACCTACCCCGGGGTGGCCGACGATTTCGCCGAGACGTTCCGCCGGCAGAAGGCGCTCGACATCGACGTGTGGGTCGCCGCGCACGGCTCGCAGTACAGCCTGCACGACAAGTGGGAGCCGGGCATGCCCTACGACCCGGACCGCTTCGTCGATCCGGACGGCTTCCTCGCCGCAGTCGAGAGGCTCGAACGCCTGTACCAGGACCAGCTCGCAGCCGAGCGGCAGCAGTAGCGAGCCGGGTTGCCGCCGGTCGTGCCACAGCGGCGCCGCTGCGGCACGACCGGTGGCTCCGTGCCCACCCCAGCGGGTCGCCTGCCCCGACCGCCGCCCGCCCGCACGACCGCGCGGGGAGTCGCGCGGCGGCGAGAGCCCGGCGGCGGGCAGGCTCCCAGTCTCCTAGAAGAACCGCAACGAGTACCCCACCCGGACTCCCCGGCCCATCTCCGGCGCCAGGTCCTTGATGAACGACGTGTGGTTGCGGTACGTCGTGTTCGTCAGGTTGTACCCCGTGAACGTCACGACGTGCGCCGCGTGCTGCCTCGGCCAGGTGTACGACGCGTGCACGTTCAGGACAGAGTAGCCGTCCGTCTCGGTCTCGCCGCGGAACACGGCGTCCTGTCGCGCGGCGTACATCAGCTGCGGGCTCAGCGTGAACCCGCCGTAGGGGATGTCGAGCGTCAGCGTGCCCCGGAGCGGCGGGATACGCGGTAGCGGCTGGTCCGTCGCGGTCAGCTTCGCGTCGACGTAGCCGATCCCCAGCGTCGCCCAGGCCTGTCCCGCCAGGCGCAGGCTGCCCCGCGCATCGAAGCCCACGAAGCGGCTGTCGCCCTGCGTGAAGTCGAACACCGCCAGGTTGTCGCGGAACTCGTCGGTGCGGTCTCCGAAGATGAACCCGTCGATGTCGTAGACGTAGGCGTTCAGCTCGCTCCGGACGCGCCCCGTGCGGGTCCGCAGGCTCAGGTCGATGCCGAGCGTCGTCTCGGAGTCGAGGTTCGGGTTCCCCACCTCGAAGGCCAGGTTCCCCACGTGCGGCCCGAAGTTGTAGAGCTCCTCGAGCGCCGGGGCGCGGTGCGAGTGCGTGAAGTTGGCCACGAACGCGGTGTTCGAGCCGAGGTCGGCATGGATGCCGATTGACGCCGAGGCTCCGAGGAACTGGCGGTCGCGAGGGTCGGGCGCGACCAGCACGTGGTCATCGTCGTGGTCGTCGTCGTGATCATCGTCGTGATCATCGTGGTCGTGGTCGTCGTGGTCGTCGTCGTGATCGTCGTCGTCATCATCGTCGTGATCCTCGTCGTGATCCTCGTCGTCATCATCGTGATCGACGTCGTGATCGACGTCGAGTACGTCGTCGTGGCCGATGACCTCCGCACGCTCGCCGGCCCGGTACGCGTTCCGCTCCACGCGGCCGCCGAACTGCAGGCGGAAGCGCCCGAAGTTGAACTCCTCGTATGCGAAGGCGGCGAACGACGTCTGGTCCGTCCGGGGCGCGAGCGCCTCGAAGCCGGTCGCCTCGAAGTTGCGGACCTGCGCCCACATGCCGAAGCGCCCGGAGACGCGCTCGGTCTGCTTCTGGTCCAGCTCCGCCCGCACGATGTAGCTCTGGTTGTCGAAGGCCGTTCCGATGCGCTCGAGCCCGTTCTCGATCTCCAGCTCGTCGTGGTTCCATTCGATCACGTTGAGCGAGACCCGCAGCCCGTCGAGGATGCTGTTGTCCAGGTCGCGCAGGCCGATGTCGAAGCGCCCGACGCGCCGCCGTGAGGCGAGATCGATCTCGACCTCCTCGCCCTCGTGGTCGTCGTGGTCGTCGTGGTCGTCCTCGCCGTGGTCGTCGTGGTCGTCCTCGTCGTGGTCGTCGTGGTCGTCGTGGTCGTCCTCGTCGTGGTCGTCGTGATCGTCGTGGTCGTCCTCGTCGTGGTCGTCCTCGTCGTGGTCGTCCTCGTCGTCGTCGTGGTCGTCGTGGTCGTCCTCGTCGTGGTCGTCCTCGCCGTGGCCGTGCTCGTCGTGGTGGCCGTGGAACTCCTCCGCGAACGGCACGCCGTACCGGCCTTCCTCGAACGTGAACCCGCCGCTCGCGAAGAAGCGATCGTTGTCGTAGCCGACCCCGGCGCTCGCGTTCGTCAGCTCCGTCGCGGAGTTGGCGACCTGTCCCTGCGGGGTGTCGTAGTCGCCGGTCCGCCGCATGCTGCCGCCGCCCCAGAAGCGGACGTTGCCCTGCGCGTGCTGCACGCTGACGTTGAGCCCAGCCTGCCGGTTCGCGCTTCCGCCGTCGGTGGAGATCTGCGCCCGAGTGCCGTCGAACAGCGACTCGTGCAGGATCTCCTGGGGCGTGATGATGTTGACGAGGCCTCCGACGGCGTTCGACCCGTAGAGCAGCGTGGCCGGCCCCCGCACGATCTCGATCCGCGCCGCTCCGTTGGGGTCGATGGTGACGCCGTGGTCCCCGGACTGGCTGGAGAGGTCGCCCGTGCGAATCCCGTCCTGCAGGATGAGCACCCGGTCTCCGTCGAAGCCGCGGATTATCGGCCGGCTGGAGCCGGGGCCGAAGGTCCGGCTCGCGATGCCCGGCTCGTTCTGCAGGGCTTCGCCGAGGCTGGTCTGGCCGAGCTGGACGATGTCGAAGGAATCGAGCGTCGTCACGGCGTTGAAGGCCTCGTACGTCGTCTCGGCGCCGCCGGCCGAGGCGGTGACCGTCACGTCCTCGTGCACCGGCGACGGCGCGAGCTCGAAATCGACCGTCGCAAAGTCGCCCGCCGCGACCGTGATCGCCTGCCGGCCGGCGGTGAGATGCTCGCGCTGGGCGAGTACCTCGTAGGAGCCCGGCGGCACGTTGCGGATCTCGTAGCTCCCGTCTTCCTCGGTCAGGGCCGTGGCGCCGGTCCCCACCACCAGCACCAGTGCGCCGTGCACCGGGCCGGCGTCGCCGATCAGGGTCACCGTCCCCTGCACGGTGCCCGATTCCTGGGCCTGCGCGCGCGCGCCCGTCAGGGCGAGCATCGCCACGACGGCCGCCGCGCACCACTTCCCTCTCCAACTTGCTCGATGCATCGACATCACCTCCCGGTGGCTTTGGAATCTACGACTGCGCCGACCCGCCGCAGTGCGCCACGCGCGCGGCGACGGGTGGTCGGGACATGCGGGCCCGGGCAGCGAAGTCAGGCGGACGGTCGCACCCCGCGGTGCGCGCGCTGACTGCAGTCCGGGCGCCCGCGGTCACGCCGGTTCCCCACCGGCATGCAGACGCCCCGAATCAAGTAACGGCTCGGAAGAAAGATGCGGGGTCAGGAGCCTCGCGCCGGGCGACCCCCGCGACACCCGGCAGGGCGGCTAGGCAGGAGGGGCCCGGGCGGGGAGACGCGACCCGTGGCCGGACGCGACCCCTCGGGCGAGGGTCGTCCGTGCGACGGGCTCGGATGTGTCTTCCGGCCCGAAGTGGAACGCGCCGAACGATGTGGCGGCAGGCTCGTGGCGAAGCTGGCAGACTGCGCAATTCGAGTCGCCAGCGTGCTCCTCGTGCCAGACCGCCGCCCCGGATGTCGCGCCGACCAGAACGACCGCCAGAACGGCGATCCCCATGCGCCAGCCGCGACCCCGTGGCAGGAGGTCGGTTCGCATGGCTCCTCCCGTGACCATAGCGTCCCCAGAGTAGCAGGTGACGCCGGAGGGCGCCACCGGAGCCGCCCGTACCTGTCGGTCTTCTGAACGCCGCCTGAATCTCTCTTCAGGGTGCCGCCGCCCTCTGGCCGCGAAGGAGTTCGATCAGGGCGGCCGAGACCGCCTCGGGCCGCTGGGGTGCCAGGTCGTGTCCCGCGCCCTCGACTATGCGGCGGGCGACGAGATTCGTGAACCGCGCCCGGTCGCCGGCGGGATCGCGCGAGGGCGGGCCGAAGCCGCTGTCGGCACCGCGCAGGACGATTGCCGGCACGCCGATCGGCGGGCGCTCGGCGAGCGTCCTCTCCACGGCCAGGAACCGCTCCTCGCCCGGGGCGTAGCCGTGCCGGTGCCGGTAGGAGTGGATCACGACGTCGACGAAATCGGGGTGGTCGAACGACGGCGCGGTCCGCCCGTAGACCTCGTCCGTATACTCTCCGGTCGGCGACCACGTTTCCTGCAGGTAGCGGCAGATGGCGTGGCGGTTCGCTTCGAGGCCGGCGCGGCCGCGCTCGGTGTTGAAGTACCACTGGTACCAGAGCCGCGCCTCGGTGACCGCCGACGGCGAGGGCGCCGAGGGGCGGACGGTGTCCTGCACGGAGTAACCGCCGATCGCCACCTGGGCCCGCACGCGTTCGGGGTGGAGGATGGACGTGATGCAGGCGGCGCGATTGCCCCAGTCGAAGCCGGCCAGTGCCGCCTGCTCGATGTCGAGCGCGTCCGCGAAATCGACGACGTCCTGGGCGATGGCCGCCTGCTCGGCCATCCGGGGCGCTGCCGGATCCCGGAAGCGCGTCGGACCGTAGCCGCGCAGGTAGGGTGCGAGCACGCGATAGCCGGCGTCGGCCAAGGTCGGCGCGACCCCGTCCCACGAGCGGACGTCGTACGGAAACCCGTGCAGCAGGATGATCGGGAACCCGGCGGGGTCGCCGCTCTCCTCGTAGCCGATGTCCAGCACGTCGGTGCGGACCATCCGCACGGCGGGCCGGGCCGGGGGTTGTGCCGCTGCCGGTGCGGGACGTGCGGCACTGGCCGGTGGAGCGGGTGCGGCGCCCGCGGGGACGCCCGCCGCCGCCGCGCTCGCCACCGCGGCTCCCGCGACACCCGCGCTCTTCAAGAACTCCCTGCGACTGCGGGCCATGATGACGCGTTCCTTTCCCCGACCGCCTTGCCTGGATTCGCTGGACGGCCGGACCCTCTCTTCGTGCCCGGCACCGTACCTCCGGCCCGTGGCAGCGTCAAGGCGCTGACGGCGGGTGTGGTGCCAGACGTCGTGGTGACCGGCAGCCGCACGTTCCACCGGCCCTGGCCCCGACCCGCCGTTCTTGTCATGCGGCGCAGACGCGTGGCTCGGCAGCTTGCCGGCGGCCGAAGACACCTGCCGCACGCTCGCCTGCTACACTGCCCCGTCTCGTCAGCGGTTCTGCGCCGGGAAGCCTGGCCGAGCCGTCGGGCGAGGATCGGCAAGTCAGGACACAACGAGGGAAGAAGGAGTGAAGATCATGCAACGCTCTGGGGTCGCCATCGCCGGCCTGCTCGCGCTGGGCTTCGTCCTGCTGCAACCCGCCGGGGGCCTCGCGGGCCAGGACGACGGCTGGACGACGCTGTTCGACGGAACCAACCTCGACAACTTCAACCCGATCGGCGACGCCAACTGGGAGCTGGCGGACGGCGCGGTGCAGGCCGACAGCGGGAGCGGCTTCCTGGTGACGAGGGAGTCCTACTCCGACTTCGAGCTCACGCTGGAGTTCTGGGTGGACGAGCCCGCGAACAGCGGCATCTTCATCCGCTGCGCCGATCCGGCGAGCGTCAACGACCGCAACTCGTACGAGGTCAACATCTACGACACGCGCGCGGATCAGACCTACCGGACGGGGGGCATCGTGCACATCGCCTCGCCGGCGAGCGTCGTCATGACCGGCGGGCAGTGGAACAGCTACGAGATCACGGCCGACGGCCCGCGGCTCGTCGTCACGCTGAACGGCATGCCGATGGTCGACATCGAGCACACGCAGTTCACCGAGGGCCCGATCGCGCTGCAGTACGGCCTCGGCGTCGTGAAGTTCCGCAACGTCCGCATCCGGCCGCTCGGGATGTAGTCGGCCGGCGGCAGGCGGCGGCGTGGATCGCGGTGCCCGGGCGTCCCCCGGGCCGCCGCGGTCCGGACGGCACGGCGACAAGCCCCGAGGACGAGGTGCATTCATGAATCGCCTGTTGGCAACGGGTCGTGCGGTGGCGGCGCTGGGACTCCTCCTGGCGGCGCCGCCGGATCTCCTGGCCCAGGGGCCGCCGTTCGAGCTCGGTCCCGACTCGGAGCGGCAGCCCGGCGTGCCGCGCGGAGAGGTCGTGGCCCGGAGCTGGGACGGGAGCGCCATCTACCCGAACACCGAGCGCGACTGGTGGATCTACGTGCCGGCGCAGTACCGCGAGGACGAGCCGGCCGCGCTGATGGTGTTCCAGGACGGGGCCCTGTATCTCGACGAGACCGGGCCCGTCCGCGTGCCGGTCGTGTTCGACAACCTGATCCACCGCGGCGAGATGCCGGTGACCATCGGCGTCTTCGTCAACCCGGGCCGCTTCACGGGCGACGACCCGGAGGGGCCGACGCGCAACCGGAGCACGGAGTACGACACGCTCTCGGATCAGTACGCCCGCTTCCTGCTGGAGGAGATCGTCCCCGACGTCCGGCGGACCTACCGCATCACGGACGACCCCGAGCGGTGGGCGATCGGGGGCATCAGCTCGGGCGGCATCTGCGCGTTCACCGTCGCCTGGGAGCGGCCCGACCGGTTCCGCAAGGTCGTCAGCCACGTCGGGAGCTTCACGAACATCCGCGGCGGCCACGTCTACCCGGACCTGGTCCGCAGGAGCGCGCCGAAGCCGATCCGCGTCTTCCTGCAGGGCGGGACGCGAGACCTCAACCTCCGCTTCGGCAACTGGTGGCTCGCCAACCAGCAGATGGCGAGCTCGCTCGAGTTCGCGGGCTACGACCTCCGGACCGCGTGGGGCGAGGGCGGGCACAACCTCGATCACGGCGGCGCGGTCTTCCCCGGCACGATGCGCTGGCTGTGGCGTGACGCGGTGTCGACGCCCTGACGCGGGAGACGCGGGAGACGCAATGTCCGGCAGCACGTGGATCGATCGGCGGCGCTTCCTCGCCGGGAGCGCAGGCGCCATGGGCGCGGCGGTCTTCGGACGCCTCCCGCTCGGCCTGCTCGCCGAGCAGGGGGCGCCGGCGGCGGCCCGGGGCTGGGACGCGGGCAGCGTACGGCACCTGCTGCCGGCCGCGAACGATTCGCGCTTCCTCGTCAAGGTCTCGTTCGACCGGCCGCTCGCCGGCCCCGTGCTGCGGGTCGGCGGCGCCGCGGCGACGGCCCGGATGACCGACACGGCGGGAGAGCACTGGCAGTTCCAGGCGTCCGGCCTCGCCCCCGGGCGACGCTACACCCTCTCGCTCGCGGACGAGGCGGGCGCGGCGCTCTGCGAGCCCTGGCCGCTGGGGACCTTCCCCGCCCCCGACGCGCAACCGGAGCGCTTCCGGCTCCTCTTCTTCACCTGCGCGGGCGGCCCCGGCGGCAGCTACGCGGGCATCGGCGAGCGGAGCGGCTTCCTTCCCACCGCCATCCGCAACCGGCTGCTGCGCCGCGCCCTCGCCTTCGCCCCCGATGCGGCGGTGGCGAACGGCGACCACATGTACTGGGACCTCCACACCTGGCTCGGCGACGGGGTCGGGGAGCTCAGCCCGAGCGGACGGATCTCGAACTTCGACTTCTCCGCCTCCCCGTTCGCGGCGAGCAACGAGGCGGCGATGAAGGCGGCAGCGGGGCCGCAGATCGTGCCGGTGTACGGCACCGACTTCCGCTCGACGCCCGTCTTCTTCCTGCAGGACGACCACGACCACTGGGAGAACGACGCCGCGAGCGACGAGA